>NZ_KE992698.1:0-9189 GCF_000466465.2 Clostridium sp. KLE 1755 | reverse complement strand
TTCGGCGGCGGAGCGCCCGCCGGCGGTGGTATACCCTCCGAAGGGATACCTTCCGGAGGAATGTTCATGATGGAACAGGAAGGAAGGAGCAACACTGAACGGATTACGCTTTCTTCGGAGGATATGGAGGATCTGGAAACCTTTGTGCCGGGAATTGAGAACGCCACCATGAGCTTTTCGACGACAGCATCGGTGGATGGCGGTGAGCTGGAAAGCAGTGCGACGTATACGATTGCAGGCGTGCAAAGCAATTATGCCCGGATAAGCAACCTGGAAATGGCGCTGGGAGATTTCCTGACAGAGGAAAACGACAGTTATAAGGATAAGGTATGCATATTGGGCATTGATGTGGCAAAGACTGTGTTCGGCAGCGTCTATGATGCTTATGACAGTACGGTTTATATTGATAACAGGCCCTATAAGGTGAGCGGCATTCTCAGTGAAATGGGAACCGTGGCCTCCGGAATCAGCCCGGATGACGCTATTTTTATTCCCTATAACACAGGAATCAAATATCTGTCCGGTTCCGGCGTCAGTCCGACGGTTACAGTAATCGCAGAGGATGTAAATGAAGTGGAAACCGTTATCACCAATGTGAAGGCGGTATTGGCTGAAAGCTATCCCAATGCGGAATTTACGATTTCCGACGCAGGGAGCAAGATGGAGGCGGCATCCAAATCCAACGATACCCTGACGATGCTTCTTATCTGTATGGCGGTCATTGTATTTATTGTGGGAGGTATCGGCATCATGAACGTCCTGTTCGTATCGGTAAAGGAAAGAACCAATGAAATAGGTATCCTGAAGGCTATCGGCTGTTGCAAACGGGATATACTGGTGGAATTTTTGATGGAAGCCAGTTGTACCAGCATGGTGGGCGCGGTGCTGGGAGTCATGCTGGCTCTCGGGATTACCCCCGTCCTGGAGCATTTTGGAGTAAGGGTGGAATTATCTGCTTATGGCGCGGTGCTGTCACTGGTATTCGGCGTGCTTACCGGAACCCTTTTCGGTTTCTATCCGGCATATCAGGCCTCCAATCTGATTCCGGTGGTGGCTTTGAACCATGAATAGGGGAGGGAAACAGATGGAAAAGGAAAAATGCGGCAATAAGAAAAAAGGCGGAAAAAAGGTCCTGGCGGCGGCCGCCTGCATCGGGCTTCTGGCGGCGGCAGGCGGCTTTTTCTTCTGGCAGAAAAGCAATGCGGATGCCGCTGAAGGCGCGGTTGTGATAGAAGCCGGGGAAAACGGGGAGATTATCTATGCCCAAATAGACAATATTGTGGGGAATGATATTGATGTGTCCATTATGGCGGAAACTGCATCCGGATCCGGGAACGCCGGACAGAACGTTTCCGGACAAAATGCTGTCGAACCCGGTAATGTCGGACAGGAAAATTCCGGCCGGGAAAATGGGGCCTGGGATATGCCGGATGGAATGCCCCAGGGAATGCCGGCAGATATGTCGGATGAAACGCCTCAGGGAATGCAGGGCGGCTATCCGGCGGATGGAGCCGGCGGCATGGGCAACGGTAGGGACGAAGGTGGAAACAGCATCAGAAACAGCACTAAGAGCAGCACAGGAAACAACGCCGGAAGCGTATCCGCCTTTACGGATACAGGTGAAACAAGAAGCTTTGAAATTCCGGCAGGCACACAGGTAATAACAAAACTTGGCGTGGAAACCACCTTTTCCCGTCTGTCCGCAGGAAACATCATCGCGCTCCTGCTGGAGAAAGGAACCGATAATATTCTGAAAATATGGGTGGTATCATGACAGGCGGACACGGGCAGAGGTGCATTGGAAAACAAAAAAGCATCAGCAATCAGGGCGGGGCGAAGCTGCTTCGTACCGGACGAAAAGGGCAGGAAAATGGGAGGCAGGAAAGAAGAAAACATGGCAGACTGCAAAGAAAACAGAGAAGTAAACAGAAAACCGGATGAAAAAGAAGTTATGATCTGCATGAACAACATCAATAAAGGATATATGCTGGGCGAAGAGAAGGTCCCGGTCCTACGTGATGTATGCTTTCGTGTGGAAAAAGGAGAATTTGTAGCAATACTGGGGCCTTCCGGTTCCGGCAAAACCACGCTGATGAATATAATAGGCTGTATGGATATTGCGGACTCCGGGGAATATTTCCTGGATGGCAATGCCATTCATGAAATGACGGAAAAGGAACTGAATGATGTGCGAAATAAGGAAATCGGCTTCATATTCCAAAATTATCAGCTGATTCCCACCTATAACATACTCCAGAATATTATTATGCCGCTGGTGGTAAGAGGCATGGGCTCCAAAGAAGCTGAGGAAAAATGCATGGATACTATCCGGCTTCTGGGAATTGACCACAGGCTGCGCCACAAACCCTCCGAACTGTCTGGCGGGCAGAAGCAGAGAGTGTCCATAGCCAGAGCGCTGGTGGGAGAGCCTGCCATACTTCTTGCGGATGAACCTACGGGCGCGCTGGATCGCTCCAGCGGCCAGGAGGTTCTGAAGCTGTTCGGAAAGCTCAACAGCATGGGGCATACCATAGTCATGATTACCCATGACCTGAATGTGGCAAAATCAGCGGGAAGGATTGTCAATATCATAGACGGAGAACTGAGCGAGGCAGATGGGTAAAATAGCTGCCGCCATGTATTCCTGCAAATGTCCAGACCAGGTTGACCGATTATGTAAAGTTTCGTTTACTTGACCGGCCATATCGACTATAATAGGATCAGATTAAGGAGAAAATTCCTCTGTTCGCCGGAGGGACTCGCATTTTGCTCCGTAAAACAAGGAGGAAATTCCTCTGCTCGTCAGAGGACAAATTTCTAAAGAAATTGCATTTTGCTTTGCAAAACAAGGAGGAATGAGCCTATGAAAAAGAAGATATATCTGGCCGGCCTGGCAGCAGGCATCCTTTTGGCCATGCTTCCCGCCGGAACCGTGAAAGCTTCGGAAAAGCAGACAACGGAGGAGTATTATTACCAGCTGCTGTTAAGCGGCGCGTATCCATATAACACTGCGGCAAACGCAGGCGGCCTGAATACGGCGGCCGGACTGCCGGCCGGAAGCTGGGAGCAGATTGTGGCCCTGGCAAATCAGCAGCTGACCCAGGCAGTGGCCCGGCAGCAGGCGCTGCAGGCGGAAAGACAGAATATGGAGGCCCAACTGCAAGCCGCAGGACAGGCTGTCGCCCAGGCTCAGGCAGCGCTGACTGCCGCCCAGCAGGCGTATGCCGCGGCCCAGCAGGCAGCGCTTTACAGCCAGCAGGCAGCGATCTTAAACCAACAGGCGGCTCAGCTGAACCAGCAGGCAGTCCTGATGAACCAACAGGCGGCAAACCAGCAGATGCTTTTCAATCCGCAGTATCCATATCTGCAGGCCGGCACGCCCCAGACAGTCGTTCCTGCCCTGACAACGGAGCTTATTGTAAAGGTGCAGAATCTTCTGACGCTTTATGGCTGCAGCTGCGCTCCCACAGGCATATACGATGTGCAGACCCAGGCGGCGCTGATTCAGTTCCAGACCAAATACGGCCTGGTGGTGGATGGCACTATCAATGCTCAGGTGCTCCAGCTTTTCGGCCTGGTGATGTAAAGCGGTAAAGAGGGAGACGGTATCAGCCCCGGCTCATCTTTCCTTTCCCAAAAAGCCTGAAGCTGTCCGGAAAATTCCGGATGGCTTCAGGCTTTATGTTTCAGCTGGATTTTACTTCCTTCCAGAGCTCATTGTAAAGAGCGTCTGCATCCTCGCCAAGATAAGTAAAGGTTTCCAGATTACTGTAATCGCTCAGCGTGGGAAAAGCAATTTTGGAATTGCGGATATCCTCGTCCTCAATAAGTTCCCTTGCGGCATCATTGGGAGTGGAATAGGTGATGTATTCAAAATTCTTCAGCGCAATGTCGGGCCGGCACATGAAGTCAATGAATTTTTCCGCGTTTTCCTTGTTCGGCGCATTTTTTGTGATAACCCAGGAATCGATCCATACATTAGTGCCTTCTTTGGGGATGACATACTCCAAATCAGGATTTTCACGCTGGGTAAAAATAGCCTCGCCGGAATAGATAACACCGATGGCGGCTTCGTTTCCGATCATTTTGTCACGCACCTGATCGATTACATAGGCCTGAACGAGAGACTTCTGGGCAATCAGGGACTCCTTGGCCGCATTCAGCTCCTCCGGATTGACGGAATTCATGGAATAGCCGTTCAACTTTAAGGCTACCATAAAGGCATCCCTGACAGAATCCTGCATTAATATATTGTCTGCGTATTTTTCATCCCACAGGATGGACCAGCTGTCAACAGGCCCGTCCACCATGGTTTTGTTATAAAGAATACCCACGGTGCCCCAGCAGTAAGGAATGGAATATTTGTTTTCCGGATCAAATTCCTTTGACATATCCCAGTACTGCTGGCCGATATTTGCTTTGGCATTAGGAACATTGTCATAATTGATCTCTGCCAGAAGATCATTTTCAATCATCTTCTTAATCATGTAATCGGAGGGGCAGACAACATCATATTTGGATGCGCCGGCCTCAATTTTGGGAAACATGATTTCATTGGTTTCGAATTCATCATAAATTACCTTGATTCCCGTCTCCTCCTCAAACATGGAGATGGTATCGGGATCTATGTATTCTCCCCAGTTGTAAACAACGACTTCCCCGTTGGAGCCGGAAGAAGAAGCAGAGCCGCAGGCCGTAAGGGGAAGGACAGCCAGGGACAGGGTGAGCAGCAGGGCAACGGTTTTTTTCATTTTGGTTTCCTCCTCAAAAGTAAAGATGTTGGATCACAGTCTACGTGTTTTCAGAGCGCTATGCCGCCTTTTCCCGTTTGGAAGGCGCTTTGTTCACCAACAGAAGCAATAGCAGCACAGCCACAAAAATAAGGGTGGAAAGCGCGTACATCTCCGGCTTAATCCCTTTTTTAACCTCCGTATAAATCTTGGTTGACAGGGTATCGATTCCCGGGCCTTTGGTAAAATGCGTTATGATGAAATCATCCAGCGACATGGTAAAAGCCATAAGGAAGCCGGAGAGGATGCCGGGCAGCAAATCCGGGAAGACCACCTTGAAAAAGGCTTTTGTCCTGGAAGCACCCAAGTCCATGGCCGCTTCAAAGGTGCTGGGATTGAGCTGCTTCATACGGGGCATGACGCTTAAAATAACATAAGGAATGTTAAAGGTAATATGCGAAAGCAATATGGTGCCGAAGCCGAACCTTACCCCCATACTGATAAAAAGGAGCATCAGGGAGATACCGGTCACGATCTCCGCATTCAGCATGGGGATGTTGGTGATTCCCATCATAATGGCGCGGTTCCTTTTTTTCATGCCGTTGATGGCGATGCAGGCGACGGTTCCGATACAGGTGGAAATGGCCGCGGAAAGAAAGGCTATCAGCAGCGTATTGTACAGCGCTTCCAATATAATGCTGTTCTGGAACAGCTCATAATACCATTTCAAAGTAAAACCGCCCCATTTGGCCCTTGTTTTGCTGGCATTGAAGGAAAGGACCATCAGCGTGACGATAGGGGCATACAGGAAAATAAAAATAAGGGCGATATATATTCTCTGCGCAATCGTTTTTTTCATAATGTCTGGCCTTCTCCTTCCTTATCAAATATGGAGGTTGCCACCATATTGATGATGATGAAAATCATCAGCACGATGGAAAGACCGCTGCCCAGATGCCAGTTGCCGGCCTGGGTGAACTCCTGCTCAATGACGTTGCCGATTAAAAGGATTTTGCTTCCGCCCAGCAGGTTGCTGATGACAAATGTGGTCAGGGCGGGAACGAAAACCATGGTAACGCCGCTGATAACGCCGGGCAGGCTCAGCGGAAAGGTTACGCGCAGAAAGGTCTGCAGCTCGCTGGCGCCCAAATCCCTGGCGGCGTTGAGCACGTTGGGATCGATTTTCACCAGCACATTGTAAATCGGCAGCACCATGAAGGGCAGAAAATTATAAACCATGCCCAGCACGATGGCCGACGGCGTGTTAATAATATTTAAGGACGGCAGATGGAAAAAGGAGAGGATGGAGTTAATCACACCCGTTTTTTCCAGCAGGGTCTGCCAGGCAAGCGTACGCAGCAGGAAATTCATCCACATGGGAAGGATGAAAATCAGTACGATGAAGCTGTGCTGGTTCACGTTCATATGCGCCAGGATCATGGCCAGCGGGTAAGCAAGCAGAAAACAGATCAGCGTGCTGATTAAGGACAGGCCGATGGAAAGCCACAGGGCCTTGGAATGCTCGGCGCTGGCGATGGCCATAACGTTGGCGAAGGTAAAAGCCCCCGTTTTATCCGTAAGCCCGTAAAAAAACACCATGCATAAAGGGATGATGATAAAGGCAGCGGACCAGAACAGGTAGGGACCTGAATACAGTAATTTATGTAATTTTTTATTCATCGACAGCTACGGCCTCCTCATCCTCAGATTCCGGCTTATGCATGATCTGGATATTGAAGGGATCCACACGGATTCCCACAGCAGTTCCTACAGGGAACATGCCGGTGGAATGAACCAGCCATTCAAAGCCATTGGCAGTAACCTCCATTTCATAATGGACACCCTTGAAAATCAGATGGGTAACCACACCCTGGATCGTGCCGTTTTCCGGGGCAACCAGCTCCACATCCTCCGGACGGATAACAGCGTCAACCGGCTTATTGGTACCGAAGCCCGTATCCACGCAGGCAAATTTTGCCCCCAGAATCTGCACCAGCTTATCCTGCACCATAACGGCGTCAAAAATATTGCTGTCCCCGATGAAGTCCGCAACAAAAGCGTTTTCCGGCTCATTGTAGATGTCCTCGGGCGTACCGATCTGCTGGATATAGCCCTGGTTCATGACCACAATGGTATCGGACATGGTAAGGGCCTCCTCCTGATCGTGAGTGACATAAATAAAAGTGATGCCCAGTTCATTTTTCAGGCGGATCAGCTCGTACTGCATATCCTGGCGCAGCTTCAGATCCAGCGCCCCCAAAGGCTCATCAAGCAAAAGCACCTTGGGTTCGTTTACAATCGCCCGGGCAATCGCCACACGCTGCTGCTGGCCGCCGCTTAAAGAATCCGGCATACGGTTCTCATAACCGTCCAGATTCACCAGCTTCAGCGCATACTTGATCTTATCGTTAATATAGGATTTGCTTTTCCCCTTGATTTTCAGGCCGAAAGCAATATTTTCCGCAATGTTCATATGAGTGAAGAGAGCATACTTCTGAAAAACAGTATTCAGCTGCCTTTTGTTCGGCGGAAGATTGGTAATATCCTTGCCGTCAAACAGAACCTGCCCCTTATCCGGCGTTTCAAAGCCGCCTATGATACGCAGAGTGGTAGTCTTACCGCATCCGCTGGGACCCAGCAGAGTCAGAAACTCATTTTCCCGGATATAAAGACTCATGTCGTCCAGGATGGTGGAGGAACCAAAAGATTTTGTAATATGCTGCAAATCAATCAGTCTGTTGCTCATGTGTATGCTCCGTTTCTCCGCTGTGCGGTTAAAATAATCCGGTTCCCATGGGAACCTTGTACCTTAAAAACTGGGCGGGCTGCTCACCCAAATGAGAGACGCCCCGGTTTTTTCACTGGCAGTCAGATAATGTGTGGAATTGGGCGTAAAGTAAAAGGATTCACCTTTTTTCGCCCGGATGGCGCGCTTTCCGATATGGATGGTTACGCTGCCGCTTAAAACATACCCGAATTCCTCCCCCTCATGGGGATTATCGGGATACGTAGAGCCGCCCGGCTCCAAAGTGAGCCTGATTGGCTCCATAATATTCTTCTGGGCATTGGGAATGATCCATTCCGTTTTATTTTTACAGGATTCATCCGTCTTCTCGAAATAATCCACTGCACTGAACACAATCTGTTCTTCCGTCTTCTCACTGAAAAATTCATTCAGGTCCGTCCCCAGCACCTGCAGGATGTCCACAAGCGTGGCGATTGACGGAGAAGTCAGATCCCGTTCCAGCTGGGAGATAAACCCCTTGGACAGCTCCGCCCTGTCAGCAAGCTCCTCCTGGGTCAGCCCCTTCTGAATCCGCAGTTCCTTTAACTTGTTTCCTATTTTCATAATCGGCTGCCGCCTTCCTAAACAACATATAATAAACTAAAAGTTTACCAACACTAAACAAGACGCTGATACCAATTATACTTTATTCCTGGTAAATGTCAATCCATTAATTTGTAAAATTTTCTGGTGGGAAATGAGGGCGTCCCCCGTCCCTCCCGCCTTCTCCGCCGGGGTTTGGCAGGGGGCGTTGGTGAGGGGCTTGGGAGAGGTGTTTGGTCCCCGGTTTTGCCCTCCCTTCTCCCGGTATGGCCGCCGGCTGTTTGCCTCCTTTGTAGGTGCGGCGGGGTGTTTTGGGCTCCAGTCTCAAAAACGGGGTATTTCTAACAGTCCCGGAAAACCAGAATTCCGCCAACGCAGCCAAAACTCCTCGCGCAGCGACTTTCAGCCGGCTGCCGCTCGTCAGACAGGCTGCTAAGGGCGGCGTAATCCCGGCTTTCCGGGGCTGTAAGAAATATCACCGTTTTTTCCAATGGAGCCCAAAACACCCCGCCGCACCTGCAAAGGAGGCAAACAGCCGGCGGCCGTACCGGGAAAAGAGAGGACAAAACCGTGAACCAAACACCTCTCCCAAGCCCCTCGCCAACGCCCCTGCCGGCCCCGGCGGAGAAGGCGGGAGGGACGGGGGACTACGTAATTGGCAGGCGGAAGTTAAATGAAAGGCTTCTGAATTGTGGGAAAAAGATAAGAGTGGGGATAATATAGAAGAGAAGGAAAAAAGAAAAGAAATAAAAGAAGAAAAGATTAAAAAGTTAAAAAAGAAAAGATAAAGAGATATAGAGATATGGAGATATAGAGATATAGAGATATAGAGATATAAAGGTAAAAGCATTGAGAGAGCAGCAAGAAAAGTGTGCAGTTAAATACCAGAAATAGAAAACTAACAATTGATGTCAAAAATACGCTATAGCACTAAATTCAACATCTCGCCTGCCAAACGTCCTTAAAACGTAAATTCAGCCACTACGTATGCCGGGGGCGGTCAGAGGGATGGTTTGGGGTGGGGGAAGATGGGCCGGAGGAGGCGGGCTGGGGGTGGTGTCGGCATGTGAGTCACGGGGAAATGGGAAATTTCTAACCTTTCCGTTTTTCCCTGCCGATGTCTGCCCAAAT
>NZ_KE992697.1:60928-69631 GCF_000466465.2 Clostridium sp. KLE 1755 | reverse complement strand
AACTTTTTTTGTTTCTTTCAAGTTGTTGTTGCAGCGGTTCAACCGGCAACGAAATTGATTCTATCATCCTGATTCGACTTTGTCAACTACAATTTTACATTTTTTTCAAATTCTTTTTACTTTCCCATGAGACCTGTGATTCTTCCAGTATTCCTGCGGTTTCATTATATATCTCAAACTGCTTCTCCAATTCCTCCAGGAGTCCGGCATATTCGGTAAAAGCCTTGCGGCGTCTCTGTTTTTCCGCTTCCTCCATTTCTTTTTTATAGCAGACACGGTGTTCCATGCTGGCCCACAAATCCATAGCCATGGTTCTCATCTGGATTTCAACAGGAAAATACTCCATGGTATCCCGGTAATAAACAGGCACCCCGACTACTAAATGGAAGCTTCTGTAACCGTTTACTTTCGGGCAGCTGATGTAATCCCTTTCTTTTATAATTACAAGGTCCGTCTGGCGTTTCACCGCTTTTGCCAGATTGTAAATATCCTCTACAAAAAAACAGATAATGCGGATGCCCGCCACGTCCTGAAGGTAGTCTCTGGCATTGGCAATACTGGAGGTCAGCTTCAGCCGGAGCAATTTTTCCTCGATGCTCTTTTTTTCCTTCATCCGGTGCTGGATATTATGGATGGGACATACTGTGGTTTTTTCATAAAGAGTATGATTGAGCACCTCCAGCCGGGTCAGCATCATCTGGCATGCATTATGATACGGTTCCATCAGCGCATAATATTGTTCATTCGTCATAGTGGCCCCCATCTGCCTGAGCGCAGGCATTTTATAAATTCGTTCTGAAATGAAGCCAAAGCCGCCGCACTATGCAGGACAACCCACCTTCAACAAAAAGGGCCCTGTTTTCCAATCCGAAAAACAAAGCCCCCTCTGCTTTGAATGCTGTTATTTTACAAAAAAAATGTGTGCATTCTGTGTTTCTTCTTTGAGAGTTTTCTTAAATTATTATAAATATCGCAGACTTCACATGAGTGTAATGCTCTTTTGGCCGCTGTTAAGAGGGGGCCCCGGCAACGGAAAGGATTTTCACCTGTCCGTCACCTTCTCCAGCTCAAACCAGAACTCTACCCCGTTTTCATAGTTAACCACTCCATACTTCTGATTCATAGATTCCTGGATTGCTTTTACAATAGAAAGGCCCACTCCGCTGCCACCGTATTCTCTTGTCCTGGCTTTATCCACTTTATAAAATTTTTCCCATAAATGAGGAAGTGAATCCTCCGGGACGGGAATTCCGGTATTAAATACGGAAACCCTTACCGTTTTGCTTTCCTGGGTCAGTTTGATATCCACGATCCGTTCGCCGTCCAGATGGTTCAGGGCATTGCTGAAATAATTCATAAAGACTTCTTCCGTCTTGAATTCATCTCCCCATACATAAACAGGTGTATCCTGTTCAAAGCGGACAGTGGCATCATTTTGCCTGATGAGGATCTCCGCAGACTGGATGTAATTGTGGATCAGCATCACTATATCAAAGCGTTCCATTGTTATTACTTCATTGCCGAATTCCAGCTGATTCAACGTGAGAAGCTTTTTCACCATATTATTCATTTTCCCGGATTCATCTATGATAACGTCGCAGTAAAAATTCCTGCTTTCCTCGTCGTCGTCATTGATCCCTTCCTTTAACCCCTCTGCATAGCCCTGAATCAGGGCTATGGGAGTCTTCAGTTCATGAGAAACATTGGAAAGGAATTCCTTACGCATCTCATCAACTTCATTCTTTCTTTCAATATCCTTCTGCAGTTCATTATTGGCCGTCTTCAATTCTGAAATCGTAACTTCCAGAGTATCCGCCATCTGATTAATATGATTTCCCAGAATGGCAATTTCATTAAAACTCCGCCCTTTATATCTGGCATCGAAATCCAGGTGGGTCATCCGTTCTGAAATATGGGCAAGCTCCAGTATGGGATCTGTTATTTTTTTAGAAACGATCCAGATAATAATACCGCTGGCTACCGTAGCCGCAATCCCCACATAGGCCAGGAAACGGTTGGCAATATCAACGCTGTCCCTGATTCCCTCCAGTGCCGTCCTTATAAAAAAAAGATTGCCATTATCAAGGAAGCCCCACATATCCAAATATTCCATGCTGACCCGGTTGCTTGTTACAAGCTGGACAATATAAAAGGGACTGTCATTGCGTACCAGGGTTTTATTGGTGATTATGTTTTCTTCATATTTAGAAGCCTTGCCTCCGCCCGGGCCGCTTTTAGGTTCCGGCGTATCAGGATACAGCTTCTCAGAGCCTTCCGCGCTGTCAAAAAGTACATGATTCCACAGCTCTATTTTCAATATGGCAGGATCGCCTCCGCTGACTCTGATGGTTTCGGAGTCTTCGTCCAGTACAAGAATGGAAATATTGTATCTCGCACTGAGCTGCTGCAGATGAATGTCAAAATCATCCGAACTGATACTCCCCTTCTGGGCTGCAGCATTCATCTGATTATATGCATCCATAACTACCGTCTGTTTGTTATGGAAATAATATCTTTCCAGAAAGGTATTATTAATAAACCAGCACAATAAAATTGTGCCGGCCATTAATCCGATAAATATATAAGCAAACTGTTTTCTGATAGAATATTTCATAATCCGCTCCGTTCATGCTGTCGGGGAATGTAATTTATACTTATTCAACCTCGAATTTATAGCCCATTCCAGGGGAATGCAATCCACACTTATTCAACCTCAAATTTATAACCCATTCCCCAGATTGTTTTTATCATGTCGCCTTTGGGGCCCAGCTTGCTGCGGAGTTTTTTTACGTGGGTGTCTATGGTTCTTGCGTCACCGAAGTAGTCGTAATTCCAGACGTTGTTGAGAATTTTCTCCCGTGACAGCGCAATTCCTCTGTTTTCCATAAAATAAGTAAGAAGCTCAAATTCCTTGTAGCTTAAATCCACGTTCTCACCGTCTATGGTTACCATATGCGCGGCTTTATCCAGGTGGATTCCTCCCGCTTCCATGACGTCGCCGGAAGCCGTTTTGCCGGATCTGCGCAGAATCGCCTCCACGCGGGCTACCAGTATCTTGGGACTGAAGGGTTTGGAAATATACTCGTCCACCCCCAGATCGAAGCCCTGAAGCTCATCCTTTTCATCTCCTTTGGCCGTGAGCATGATGATGGGGACCTTGGAATAATTCCTGACTTCCCTGCATACCTGCCAGCCGTCCATCTTCGGCATCATAACGTCCAGAATGATCAATGCAATGTCATTTTGTTCAAAAAAAATATCCAGCGCCTCGCTTCCGTCTCCTGCCTCCACCACATCGTAATTGTTTTTCTGGAGGAAGTCCTTTACCAGCTTGCGCATTCTGCTTTCGTCATCCACAACCAGTATTTTTGTCCGATCCATACCAACCTCGATTCCGCCGTTCCTGATAACCGGCCTTCTCTCTAATATTATAACCGGCACTGCCTCCATCCGGTCCTTTATTCTGTATGTAATAACAGTGTAACAGATATTTATGAAAAACATGTGAACTTTTCAGAGTTTTTCCAACTTTTCAGCCGGCGCCGCACAGCTTTTATTACAGTATACCGAATACTGCATCATGCCTGGTTTTTATCTGTGAACAGCCGTTCCGTTTTCTTCATGACCTTAAAATAGGCCACGATTAAAAATATATCGGCCAGCACCCAGGCCAGCGGGCTCGCAAACCCTGCTGCCACAAAGCCGAACACGGGAACGAGCAGGAAGCCGGCAAGCGCCCTTGCTATCATCTCACTCACCCCGGACAATATGGCAAGCATACTGTAGCCCATTCCCTGAATCAGAAAACGGATATTATTTACAAGGGCCAGCGGGAAATAGAACAATGCGTTGCATAGCAGAAACAGCCTTACATTGGAAAGTATCTCCGTTTCCGTCCTATCCACAAACAGCAGCGCAAGGCTTCCTCCGGCAAAAAACATCACGGTTAATGCCACTGCCGCATAGGCTGCGCCGATAATATTGGCTGTTTTGATGCCCCTGCGGATACGCTCCGGCTTCCCCGCCCCGATATTCTGCCCCGCATAGGTCGCCATAGTAGCCCCCAGCGCATCAAAGGGACAGGCAAAAAAGCCGCCGATTCTGCTTGCCGCCGTCATGGAGGCTACTGCCACCGAACCCAGGGAATTCACCGCGCTCTGGAGAATAACGCTGCCGATTGCAGTTACGGAATACTGCAGTCCCATGGGGATTCCCATGCCGCACAGGTTCTTTACATATTGTGCCTCCAGCTTCCATTCATCCTTTCTCACATGAAGGATATCGAATTTTTTGCGCATATAAGTCAGACAGCTCACTCCTGAAACAGCTTGGGATACAACCGTGGCCAGGGCAGCTCCCGACACACCCATGTGCAGCACTACAATGCAGAGCAGATCCAGCAGGATATTCAGGAATGCCGACAATATCAGGAAATACAAAGGCGTTTTGCTGTCACCCATGGCCCGCAGGATACCGGAAACCATATTATAAAGAATTGTCGCCGGTATCCCTGCAAAAATGATTACAATATAGGTATAGGCGCCACCGATAATATCCTCCGGTGTCCGCATGAGCCGGAGAATGGGCCTGCACAAAAGCACTGTGGCAATAGTCATCACCACGGCAAAAAACAGCGCAAGCCAGGTGCTGTTCGCCACATATTTTCTAAGCGTCTTTTCATTTTTTGCCCCAAAGCTCTGCGCTATTGGAATTGCAAAGCCGTTGCAGATGCCCATGCAGAAACCGATAATCAGAAAATTTATGGAGCCTGTGCTTCCCACTGCAGCCAATGATTTCACTCCCAGAAATTTCCCCACAATTATGGTATCCACAAGATTATAGAACTGCTGGAACAGATTTCCGAATAAAAGAGGCACCGCAAACCCCAGTATGAGCTTTAACGGCCTGCCTTCTGTCATATCCCTTGTCATAATTTCTCCCCGCTTCCGCTTATTATTTCTATATGTGGTATATCATATACGAAAAGAGATTACAAACATTTTTGTAAAAAAAAAGCAAAAACTGCGTAAGGCCGTCTGTTGGCCCTACGCAGCTTTTCTCAGCATTCATCATTTTTTATCCGTTCCACAATATCCGCGGCAAAGGCTGCGGCTGCCTTCAAATCCTCACTGTCGGGATGCAGGAGCGCTTCGTCAAAATTGCGGAGCAGCGGTTTGATTTTTTCCTCACCCATCCCGTTTTTCTCCATCATCTCATATTTCTGACGGACCTGCATGGGCATTTTCCCCTGGCACATATATGCACCAAAATATCTGCAGGTTTCCGGAAGCCAGACCTTTACCTTCTGTTCGATACTTTTGTAATATTCCGTATTGGCGCCCATGCCGCAGGTGCCAAACAGCGCCACATTTTTACCTTCCAGCTCGGACAGCAAATCCACCACCCGCATATCACAGGTTCCCTGATCCGTCCAGAAGCCTATAAAATAGGTTTCCGCATCCTTACCGTTATATTCTTCTATCGGCTGCATATCCTTGGACTCTCCTGGGATCGCCGCAAATATACTGGTCGCCACTTTTTTTGTATTCCCGGTACGGCTTGAATATATAACCATTACGTCCATATTCCGTACTCCTTTCTTTTCCTGCCGCAAAAAGGCAGGCGCATCAGAACCTTCCTATTGGAATGCCGCCTCCGCAACACAGACCGCCGCCCCCGCAGCACATGTTGCAGATCAGGTTCGCAATGCAGAGCTTCAGGCACCAGTTGCTTCCGTCCATAGCCGGCATTCCGTAAGGGGACTGCTGGGTCTGATACCAGCTTCCGCCGGATTCCATCTGCTGCTGCCATACTCGATACTGCTGGTTTCCCGGTTCCATCGCCGCTGCTTTCTTTGCATGCTCCAGGGCTATCACATTATTTCCAAGCCCTGAATTGGCAATGGAGCTGTAATAATACCATTTTGCAGTTCTCTCACTGATTCCGGAGAGGACGTTAAGGGCTTCCCTGAAATGTCTGCTCTGGATATAGTTAAAGGCCGCGTTCATGTGAACTGTATACTCGTCACCGCCCGCAGCGCTCTGCTGTCTCCGGTAGCTCTGGCCGCCAAAGCCGAAGCTGCCGAATAAATCTTCAAAATCACCGAAACCGCCGTAATCCTGGTAACCGCCTCCATAGCTTCCGGAGCCGGAGCTTCCTGAATAGCTGCTGGAGGTTCCATGCTGTCTTTCATCCATAATCCGCTGGTAAGCCTGCTGGATCTCCTTGAACTTTTCTTCCGCCTGTTCCTTATTCGGATTGTTGACATTGGCATCGGGGTGATATTTTCTGCTCAGTGCTCGATACGCTTTTTTAATTTCTTCGTCAGATGCATCACGGGATACACCCAGTACCTGATACGGGTCACGCATTTTCCTGCTGTTCCTTTCTTCTGCCTCTTACCATCTCGTACCGGCACCAGACGCCGGAGTAAAGAATATTCCGGAGAATATCCGTATTCTCAAGAATGGGGAGTTTTTCAAACGCTCTGGAGCACTCTGCCATCATCATTCTTAAAATCTGATAAACCTTATCATCAAAACCGCTCTCGCCGCGCATGGAAAGGAAGGGATTGAAGTTTCCGTTTTTTTCATCCTTTTCCATATCTTCATAAGCGTCCATCAAATAAATATACTTTCCCAGGAAAAAGCCCATCCTGCGAAGGTCTTCCTCCCACTCGTCTTTTCTGAAGGCAAAAATCTCCGACATTATATTACCAAAACACCCTGCTACAATGTCAAGATTTTTTTCTCCTTTTTTTTCATATTCATGGAGCGCATTCAGTTGGGCTGAAATCACCTCGGCCTTTTCCGGGTGCCTTGCCGATGTGTCCCGGAAGGCTTTTTTCAGGATGCCTGCATAACCTCTCTTCCATACCTTTTTCTCATCCTCCCAGTCGTCCATACATTGATAATAGGTAAGGAGGATGTTCATATCCGCCGCATATTCCGTAAAGGAATTCCTTCTTGTGGGATGTTTGTCAAAGGGATGGGCAATGCACTTGCACTCGCTTACTTTGTCCTCGGTTTCATAAAGGCCTGTCAGAAGCAGAATCAGAAACGTCATGTCATAGGTTACCGTAATCTGGCCCTTTACACCGTATCTCTCCTTAAGCTCCCGGCAGAAGCCGCAGTAATAGGACTGATATAAATCAAAATCCCTGAATTTCAATTCCTGTTTGTTAACAATTACGTACCCGAACATATTTTTCTCCCGTCAGCTCTTCTTGATAAATTCTGTTTGACACTTCGGGCAGCGGATTGCGATTTTCCCTTTTCCCTTCGGAACCCTGATTTTCTGTTTGCAGCCAGGACATCTGTAAATGTGATGGGTCTTTCTGTCCTTCATATCCCTCTGGAAGGATGCCCATTTTTTTCTGATTCCGGCAGTCATCTGCAGATATTTCTGATTTTCCGCATAGCGCTTCTGGATATTTTTGGAGAACATACGGAAATAGCTGTAAACCAGAACTAATAAGATCAGAAACGACCAGACGGCATTTCTGGTAAAAAGAGAAATGATCATGCACGCCAGCGCCACTCCCATCAGGAATCTGGTAAACTGGTCCACCCCATACCTGCCCTGCATAAACCGTATCAGTTTTTCTTTCATTTTACATGTCTCCCATTCATACAGACTCTTGTGTCTGCTACTCTGTTCTTCATTTTACCCTTATGTACACAAATTGCAATTAACTGGCTGAAAACTTACTATAAAAAAAGTATAAACCTTTTCCCGCTGCCCATACTAGAAATAACCATATCAGAAAAGGAGTGGATGAAAATGCCCATTGATTTCAGGAACAGTGAAACAAAGGATAACCTGATGCGTGCCTTTGCAGGTGAAAGTCAGGCAAGAAACCGTTATACATTTGCAGCCTCCCAGGCTAAAAAGGATGGCCTTCATGTTATTGAAGCCGTTTTTACATTTACGGCCAACCAGGAAAAGGAGCATGCAGAAATTTTTTATAATCACTTAAAGGAGCTTGCGGGAGAAACCATCGTTGTGGACGGCGGCTACCCTGTGGATATTTATCCTGATATAAAGCAGCTTCTTCTGTCCGCACAGCACAATGAATATGAAGAATATGATCCGATTTATAAGGCTTTTGGGGACAAAGCCGCGGAGGAAGGCTTCTCCAGGGTTGCCGCATCCTTCCATATGATCTCCGCAATTGAAAAAACACACGGAGACCGCTTCGGGAAGTTTGCCCAGCTTATGGAACAGAACAGGCTTTTTGTTTCCGATGTGGAAACCGGCTGGATCTGCTTAAACTGCGGCTATGTATACACCGGTACAAATGCGCCGGAAAAATGCCCGGTCTGCGATCACGACAAAGGCTATTTTATCCGCGTTTCCATGGCTCCCTTCAGCGAATAGGAAGGCCCTGAAAAGGCATGTGCCAACCGCCAGTCCCGTAACAGGACGGAAAATGGCGGTTGGCACATGCCTTATTTTTTTCTTTTCTTCCGCGGGAATCTGTTATATCATAAAGTGTCAGGAGGATTAGAACATGAAAGCGAATTTAAAACATATGTATGCAGTACGCAGAAACGGATACGGTCCTTTCCGAAGGTTCCTGTTTTCCGCTTCTCTGGCGTTGTGCGCTTCCCTCATTTTTACAGGATGCGCTCCCGCAGTATCCGGCCCGGGTGAAATGAGCAGGTCTGAGGAAACGGCAGCCCAGCCGGTTCCGGCGCCGGA
>NZ_KE992697.1:0-60828 GCF_000466465.2 Clostridium sp. KLE 1755 | reverse complement strand
CAGCCCAGCCGGTTCCGGCGCCGGATGCTGCCGGGGTACTAAAAGTACATTTCATTGACGTGGGACAGGGAGATTCCATACTCATCCAGTCAGGAACGGAAAATATGCTGGTGGACGCCGGCACCAATGAAAGCGGTCCCACCGTCACCGCATATTTACAATCTCTGGGAGTTACAAAGCTATCCTATCTGATAGGAACACATCCCCATGAGGATCATATCGGCGGGATGGACGACGTTATCCGTGCATTTGACATCGGCACGGTCATCATGCCGGACGTATCCCATACAACGCGGACCTATGAGGATGTGCTGGATGCGCTTCTGGAAAAGGAGCTTCGGGTCACCAGACCAGAGCCGGGCGATACCTATTCTCTTGGGGAGGCTGATTTTACCATTCTCTCCCCTGCCGCAGACATTGCCGAACAGGCGGCAAAGGACGGTGATCTGAACAACCTGTCCGTTGGAATCCGGCTGGCCTTTGGCTCCAATGCCTTCGTTATGTGCGGCGATGCGGAGGCGCCTTCGGAAAAAGCCATGACGGAAAGCGGCCTTTCCCTGAAGGCCGACGTCCTGAAGCTGGGCCATCATGGCAGTTCCACTTCCACCTGCGATGAATTCCTCCAGGCGGTCAGCCCCTCCTGTGCAGTGATTTCCTGCGGAACAGACAACAGCTACGGCCATCCTCACAGGGAAACCATGGAAAAGCTGTCCGCCTCCGGCATCAGGGTATACCGTACGGATGAACAGGGAACGCTGATAGCCACTTCAGACGGGAGCCAAATCACATGGGAAACCGCCGCTTCCCCAGGCTCCGGGGAAGCTTTGCCGGGAACTATGCAGGAAGATGCTCCTAAGACGGCTACCTATGTACTGAATAAAAACAGCATGAAGTTCCACTACCCGGACTGCACCTCTGTTTTCCAGATGAAGGAAGCCAATAAAATTTACTATGAAGGAAGCAGGGAGGAAATAACCGGCATGGGCTATTCGCCCTGCAGTCAGTGCAATCCCTGATGTCCGCCCGGGTTACAGGGCTGAAAGGAGAATTTATGAGCTATATCATTGATCGTTTTGAAGGTGATAACGCAGTCTGTGAAAAGGAAGACCGCACCACCCTTCTTGTCCCCCGCAGCGAATTGCCGCCACAGTCCATGGAGGGCGACGTATTGGTGTATGAGGATGGCGTTTACCGAATAGACAGCGACGCAACACAGGAGCGGCGCAGAAGGATTGAAGAAAAAAGGAAAAGGCTGTTTGGCTGAAGCATGATAAAAAAGAAAAGGTTGTTTGGCTGAAGCATGACAGAGAAGGCAGGTATCCCGGAAAAGGATATCTGCCTTTTTTGCTTTCTCTATATATTTCATAAAACCTTGAAGTAAAAACGGTTGGTATCAGCACTTTCCTTCCACCGCCATCAAAAACAAATCGTTAAAACGTTCCAACTCATCATAAACGATACCGTGCCCGCTGTTTTCCAGCTCATACAGCTTAGAGCCCTGGATTGCCATGTGCTGATACTCCGCCAGCTGACTGGATACCACCACATCCTTTTTCCCATGGATGATCACAGTGGGGACCTCAACAGCCTTCAGATCATTTCTTCCATCCTCATCCCGCAGCGCAATGGCCGCCTGCACCGTACCGATCCCTGAAGCGGAAAGGGCTATATCCTCAAACCAGTTTTTCAAAGGCTCGGACTGGCAGCTTGCAAAAAGCTGTTCATGGCTGAATTTACAGGCCAGCCTGGGACGATCCGTACAGGCTTCCCTGATGAGCCCGTTCACATATTCCCTGGTCAGCCCGTAAGGAAATCCCTCTCTCCTGGTCCAGCTGGGCGCTGCGGCGGCAAGCAGAATCAGCCGCTCCACGCCGTATCCCTGGAATTCTCTCATATATCGGAGCACGATAGCCCCGCCCATGGAAAATCCGGCCAGCGTAAACCGGTTCAGTCGCAGCGCACACACCACTTTATAAATATCCTCCGCCATCTGGTCATAACAGTAGCCGCCTGCAGGCACATCGGAATTTCCAAAGCCTCTCAAATCCATGGTGATTACCCTGTAACCGCAGGAAATCAGCATCTCCAGCTGGTATTCATACATCAGATGGGACAGCGGCCAGCCATGAATCAGAAGCACCGTTTTCTTTCCCTTGGGGTTATAATCATAGACAGCAAGATTTATATCATCGGATGTCTTTACAAAATACATATTCCACCCATTTCCTGTTTTTGATATTATATGCGGTCTGTACTTATCCAGTGCTTTACCTGCGGCTGAAAAATCCGTTACGGCCGTTTGCCGCCGATTTTACAGAACGGCATTCTCCCATTATCCGGCCACCCTGTACTTCTCCAGATTGGTATGCCTGAAATAAAGAACAAGGCACAGGCTGCACAGAATCCAGCCAAAGGGATACCCCAGCGCTACCCAGATGATTGACTCGGTAATATGAGAAACGGAAAACAGATACACCTGCCGGAAAACAATGAAGCAGGACATCATGATCACCATGGGCGCCTTTGTATTTCCCACGCCTCTGAGCGTCCCCGCGTATATCTGATTGATACACAGCGCAAAATAGAACGGCATTTCAAGGCGGACAAACAACGTGCCATAGGACAGGACGTCCGGGCTCTGGTTAAATAGCCTCACAAGCGAGCCGGCGGCAAGCCACACCGGAATAATGATAACAAGGGCTATACCAAAACAAATCATAAGCCCCACCCTGGTACTCCGCTTCACTCTGTCAAGCTTTCTGGCGCCCAGATTCTGGCCTACAAAGGTGGTTACCCCCATCGAAATACTCTGAATGGGAAGCAGGCAGAATTTATCTATTTTCCCATAGGAGGACCAGCCTGCCATGGCAGCAGAACCAAAATGATTGATATAGGACTGGACAAATACATTGGAAAACGAAGTAACCGCCATCTGCAGCGCAGAAGGCAGACCGATTTGAAATATTTTACGAGTCATCACCGGATTGATTCTTACCTTCCGCCATATGACGCGGTAGCTTTCCGTTTCCCTGGACAGCGCGGCCATAATGAGTATGGCTGACGCGCCCTGAGAAATAATCGTTGCCCAGGCGACTCCGGCTACTCCAAGGCCAAGGTAGGCTACAAAGAAAAGATCCAGCCCGATATTAAGCAGGGCTGAAAAAATAAGGAAATAGAGTGGCCGCCTGGAATCGCCCACCGCACGCAGAATCCCAGCCCCCATATTATAAAAAAGCAGTCCCATGCTTCCGGCAAAATAAATCTTGAGATAAACCGCCGACTGATCAAACACATCCTTCGGAGTCCCCATCATATGAAGAAACGCCGGCACAAGAAGAATAGCGCAAACTGTGCAGATCAGACTCATCAGAAAGGTGAGCGCTATTGTTGTATGTACGGCGTCATGCACGCCCTTTTCATTTTTCTCGCCAAAATACTGGGATATAATAATCCCCGAACCGGTCGCCAGTCCGGAAAAAAATCCGATAAAGGTATTTATGATGCTGTCCGTTGTACCTACCGCCGCAAGTGCTTCTTTTCCCACAAAATTGCCGACCACAATACTGTCTACCGTATTGTAAAGCTGCTGAAAAATATTCCCCAGCATCAGGGGAAGTGCAAACAGAAGAATGTTTTTCCAGATAGCGCCCTCTGTCATAAGCGTATCTTTTTTTCTTGTTGCTGCCATAAAGCTTCTGTGAGCCTCCTGTCATGTCTTCCTTAGAGATTGAGCTCCTCCAGATGATATGTCCCGTCAATTATTATATTTTCTTTATTTTGCTCTATAAAAAGCTCCATCTCATCGAAGGATTCAAAGAATTCATTTTCGTCTTCCATTTTTGTCATGTCAAAGCAGCTGAGTAAGTATTCCTTGTGCATATTGTTCCCTCCCCATGAAGCCTGTTGCTTCATTTATGTACGTTTTCCGTTCTGTTATACTATAAAATAGAGTAGAAAACCTAAGTCTTCTACTCCATAGCCCCAAAATAATAATAAATTGAATTTGCAGGAAAGCCTGGACAATTCCAGGTATTACCTTTGGTATTACCTTTTTAAAATCGCATCCAAAAAAAGCCCCATTTTATCAGTGTTTTTAATGGAGTAGACGGGAGTCGAACCCGTGTCCAAAAGCCCATTCCCTGTCCTTCTACTATCATAGTCAATTCTTAGACATTCCCTCCATTAACCGGAAATTGACATCCGGTTAACTTCAGTAGCTTCATAATACGTCCACAGGCTCAAAGCTTTGCCTGTGCCGTTTCCTACAAAGTCGATGCCTGAGTCTTAAAGTGTAGGTGCTCTAAGTCAGACAACACAGCATTAAGCTGCTGCGTAAGCTAAAGTATTGTCTTCAGCGTTTGTATTTAGGTTTGGATTTAACGCATTCCTGCGGATAGCTTCTCCAGCTGCAAGACCCCTGTCGAAACCTTGACTACCCCTTATTCAATTAAAAACTTTTGGTACCGTTAGTATACACACCTTTTCTGCTCTTGTCAAGGCGCACCGGCGGGAATCAATAAAGATTCTTCACCTTGAATTCCCTCTCCGTATCCCTTCTGGCATCCTTTTTAGCAATATCCTGCCGCTTATCATACATTTTCTTGCCTCGGCAAAGGCCTATTTCAATTTTAGCCCTTCCGTCCCTGAAATATACCTGGAGCGGCATTAAAGTGTAACCTTTTTCCGCCACCTTTCCAGTCAGCTTCATAATTTCCGCCTTATGCATGAGCAGCTTTCTCACCCGGAGCGGATCCTTATTAAAAATATTTCCTTTTTCATACGGGCTGACATGCATTCCATTTATGAATACTTCGCCCTTATCTACGGTGATAAATGCCTCCTTGATGCTGCATTTACCCATACGGAGTGATTTTACCTCCGTTCCGTGCAGCACCAGGCCAGCTTCATATTTCTCTTCCACGAAATAATCATGAAAAACTTTTTTATTATTGGCAACCAGTTTCTGTGCTTCCTTCGCCATCGTCAATCCCCTCTTCTTCATGCGGCAGGACAAAATCTATAGTCCGTGTAAACCTGTCCGCAAATTTCACTTTTACTTTCAGCTTTTCTCCCAGCTTATATGCTTTCCCGGTCTGGGTTCCCCGCATCTCGCAGGCGGCTTCATCATAATAGTAATAATCCCCGGGCAGCATGGATACATGAACCAGGCCCTCCACGGTATTAGGCAGCTCCACATAGAGTCCCCAGGCCGTCACACCTGAAATCACGCCTTCATAAATCTCTCCCACATGCTGTTCCATATATTCTGTTTTCTTCAGTTTGTCAGTTTCACGTTCGGCTTCATCCGCCCTCCGTTCCAGCTGGCTTGACTGCTTTGCCACCTGGGGAAGAATCTGCTGATAGTGTGCCGTTCTGTCCTCATCCAGCCTCCCGCGAAGCTGTTCCTTAATGATGCGGTGAATCTGCAAATCGGGATAGCGCCGTATGGGAGATGTAAAATGACAGTAATACTGGCTCGCCAGTCCAAAATGGCCCGTGCATTCCGTTGTATACTTCGCCTGCTTCATGCTGCGCAGCGTCAGCCTGCTGATCAGCGCCTCCTCCGGTGTCCCTTCCACCTTATCCAGGAGCTTCTGCAGTTCCTTCGGGTGTATCTCTTCCTGCCCCGTCTTCATGGTATAACCGAAATTATTGATAAAAAGGCTGAGACGGTGCACCTTTTCCGGATCCGGATTATCATGGGTCCGGTAAACAAACGGCGTCTGAAGCCAGTAAAAGTGCTGTGCTACCGTCTCATTGGCCAGCAGCATAAAATCTTCAATCAGCTTAGTAGCCGTATTCCGTTCATAAGGCTTTATCTCCAGCGGATGTCCGGATTGATCCAGGATTATTTTACTTTCGGGGAACTCAAAATCAATTGCTCCTCTGCGGCGGCGCCTCTCTCTGATTACAGAAGACAAATAAGCCATATCCCGGAACATAGGGACAAATTCTTCATAAGCGGCACATTCCTCCGGGTCTTCCTTTTCAAGAATTTTTGCAACACTTGTGTAGGTCATCCGGCGGTCCACACGGATAACGCTTTCAGCTATACGGTAATCCACCACTTCCCCTTTATGGTTTACCGTCATAAGGCAGCTCAAAGCAAGGCGGTCCTCTCCTTCATTCAGCGAACAGATACCATTGGACAGTGCATGCGGGAGCATGGGGATTACCCTGTCCACAAGATACACGCTGGTGCCTCTTTTTAAGGCTTCTCTGTCCAATGCGGAATTTTCCTGCACATAGTTGGAAACATCTGCGATGTGGACGCCCAGGCAATAATTCTCTCCATCCCTCTCCAGGCTTACTGCATCATCCAGATCCTTGGCATCTTCACCATCAATGGTTACCATAGTCAACTCCCGCAGATCAAGCCTTCCGGCCCGGTCTGCTTCCGTAACCTCAGTACCGCTGCGCTGCGCCTGGTTCATCACCTTCTCCGGAAAACCTTCCGGAAGATCAAAGCTTCTTACAATGGACATAATATCCACGCCGGGATCATTGATGTGGCCAAGTATTTCAACCACTTTTCCCTCCGGGCTTTTCCGGCGGCTTCCGCCATAATCAGTGATTTCCACAACGACTTTCGAACCGCTCACAGCCCCTTTGGAACGTTCCTGGGATACAAAGATGTCCGAAGGCAGCTTACTGTTATCAGGAATGACGAATCCAAAGCTGCGGCTCTTCTGATAGGTTCCAACAACATGGGACATGCCCCTTGCTATAATGCGGCATACTTCCGCTTCCTGTCTCTGTCCATGCTGTCCGGGAAGCAGGCGTACTTCTACCGTATCCAAATGATACGCACCGTTAACACAATCCTCAGGGACATAAAGGTCTTCTTCCCGTCCGTCTATCTGCACAAACCCGAATCCCTTCTGATGACTGGTAAAAACCCCCGTCAAAAGCTGCTGTTCAGGTTTAGAATATCTTCCTCTTTTATTAATTTGAATTTTCCCTTCTGAAAGGAGCTCCTGCAGGATCCTTTTGAATTCGGGACGATCCTCCGGCTCTACCAGCATGATGCAGGCAAGTTCCTTTTCACGCATAGGGACATAGCTGGGGTCTTCCATCAGGCCCAGCACCTTAAGTTTTCTGGCTTCTGTTTTATTTTCTGTCATAACTCCTCTGTTTCTGTAATGCAGCGCAGTTTTCCCCTGGAAAGCCTGCGCAGACCGGAAAAAAATAAGCACCCCTGTTTGCATACAAGAGTGCTTTGGTAGTTAAAATTTGGATATATTCAGAATTGCTGCAATAACAATAAAGGAGATTGCAAGGTACTTGGTAATCTTTACTAAAGTTCCTTCCATGGAACGTCCCTTGTTCTTTCCCCAATATGTCTCTGCCGCACCGCTGATAGCTCCCAGACCGGCCGCTTTGCCTTCCTGCATCAGTACCAAAACTGTCAATGCAATACAAATTATTATAAAAAGCACTGTTAATATTATTCTCAGAACTGCCATTTCTACACCTCCTAATGCCAAGCAATTGTTAGTTTACCACATCAGACGGATATTTACAATATATAAAATAAAATAATTCAAAAATGCTGTACATGCCGTAACAGGCCAGACAGGTCTGAACTGTTACTACACGCCGGTTACTGTGAAGGAACTGAACAGTTAAAAAAAGAACCTGTACGCCGCACACAGCGCACAGGCCCTTTAATTATTCAATCACATATCCAGAAAGTGGTAATCTATATGATTATCTACCAAACTGCATATCGTTGTTACCGGAATCGGTTTCCCACATTTCCAGCATGTTGATCGGGTCATTGTAGTCTGCCAGCCAGCCTTCACGACAGAAGTCGAACTGTCCCTGCTTTCTTTCATCAAGGAATACGGACCACTCACGAGTCTCAACAGTCACATTAACACCGATAGCTGCAAGATCCTGCTGAATAGCTTCACCAATCTTTACGTTACCTTCGGAATCGTTGGTAAGGTATGTCATGTTGATAGGAGTTTCAGGGGACAGCATGCCGTTTTCATCAAATACATATCCAGCGCTTTCAAGAAGAGCCTGAGCTTCTTCAATATTAGCGTCTGTCAGTTCAGGGTCATAATAACCAACTTTATCTTCTACAGGATAGGTATAAGCATCATCATTCATTCTGAATTCACCACCGTTACCATTAGACATTCCGGTAGGGATGAAGGTATTGGCGATTTCCTGATCAGCCTGGGCAATTGTATCAACAATATACTGACGGTCGATTAACAGGCTCAGAGCTTTTCTCATATCAGCTGCCTGCTGAATGGTCTTGCCCTTGAACAGATCACTGTTAACATTGAATCCGCAGTAGTAGGTTCCCAGAGTAGGAATCTTGTGGAATTCAGGTGTATCCTTTACAGTTGCCATCATATCTGTTGCGATAGTATCTGAGAACTGCAGGGAACCATCCTTGAATGCATTGTAAATAGCTGTATCATCGCTGCTGAGCATGAATTCAACTTTTTCAAGAGAAACCTTGTCAGCTGCATAGTAGTTAGGGTTCTTCTCATAAGTCATGGATTCATTGTGCTTCCATCCTGTACAAACCATCGGGCCAGAGGATACGAAGCCAGCTTCTGTACACCATGCTCCCGGGTTCTCAGCATATCCTTCAGCGCTTTCGATGTTAGCCTGAGGAACAGGATAGAATGCAGGGAATGCACACAGGTCAAGGAAATATGCACAAGGAGCTACAAGGTTAACGGTAAAGGTCTTGCCGTCTTCAGAAGCAGCAACATCCAGAGTTCCGTCATCTTTGGTCTTAATAACGGTGGTCAGGTATGCATAGTCAGCTCCCGTATCAGGATTAGCAAGTCTCTGCCAGCTGTATTCAACATCTTTGGCAGTCAGCTCTGTGCCATCGGACCATTTCAGACCGTCCTTCATAGTGAAGGTATAGGTCAGGCCATCTTCAGACATCTCATATGTATCTACAAGATCGGGTGTAAGCTGTCCATTCTCATCATACATGAACAATCCGGAGAAAGCCAGGATTGCAAGACATGCACCGTCTACTGTGGAGTTCAGAGCCGGATCCAGTTTGTTGGGTTCAGATGCAATCTGAAGTGCCAGCGTATTGGTAGGTGTGGTTGCAAATCCAAAATACTTGAAACCAAACAGGTTAGCATAGATACCTTCTACATCAGTCTTCTGAAGATAAACATCATTATAATAGTAAAGCGGAATAACAGCCCATGTGCTCATCAGCTCGTCTTCTGCTTCATGCATAAGCGCTTCACGCTTCTCCAGATCTGTTTCCAGTCTGATTGCAGCGATTCTTTCATCATACTGCTCCCAAGCAGGTGCTGCTTCGCTGGACGGGCCATGTGCGGTCGTTCCTGCTTCTTCTGCTACGGTGGATTCTTCTGCTGCTGTTGTTTCAGCTGAAGATTCTGCGGTGGTTTCTGCTGTAGTTGCAGGGGTATCACCGGTAGATGCGTTATTGGAACCACATCCGGCCAGGGTACTTACAACCATGGAAGCAGCCAGCGCTAATGCCAGATACTTTTTCTTCATAATCATTTCCTCCCATGAATAATAATAGATACGATTTATTATACAACGTCCTTTTCAAAAAAGAAAGAACAAATTGTATCAAAATTTGAAAAACAGGATAAATATTGCAGAAAAAAGGCGGTTTAGGCCAAAAAAATGCGGTTATCAGCCCTTCTTACAATATTTATGCTTACAGCGGGATACGGCAAAGCAGCCGTTCCCGCTGTTATTGCTTATTTATTCCAGCACGCAACCTGATGTCCGTCGCCTCTGTCTGTCAGGGGAGGACATTCCTTTGCACACTGCTCTGTTGCGTACTTACAGCGAGTGCGGAATGCACATCCGCTGGGCATATGCAGCGGGCTTGGCACATCTCCCTCCAGCACGATACGATGCCTTTCCCTTGCCATTTTCGGATCAGGATAAGGCACTGCGCTTAAAAGCGACTGGGTATAAGGATGGATCGGATTCTCGTTGAGTTCGTTGGAATCCGCAATCTCCACGATTCTTCCCAGATACATAACTGCAATTCTGTCTGAAATATGATGCACTACCAACAGGTCGTGGGCGATAAACAGATATGCAACGCCCAGCTTCTCCTGCAGTTCTTCAAACATATTAATAACCTGCGCCTGAATGGAAACGTCAAGCGCACTGACCGCTTCATCACAGACAATGAATTTGGGATCCGTTGCCAGCGCCCTTGCAATACCGATACGCTGGCGCTGTCCGCCCGAGAACTCATGGGCATAACGGGTAGCATGCTCCGCATTCAGTCCGACCAGTTCCATCAGGTTGATGATTTTGTCACGGCGTTCTCCCCGGGAGGTATAGAGCTTGTGTACATCCAGAGGCTCTCCGATAATATCCTCTACCGTCATACGGGGATTCAGGGATGAGTAGGGATCCTGGAATACCATCTGCATTTCTTTTCTCATATGCCTGACGGTGGAACCATCCACTTTTTCCCCGTTATAAAATACTTCTCCGCCGGTGGGCGTATACAGTCTTAAAAGAGAACGTCCTACCGTCGTCTTGCCGCAGCCGGATTCACCTACCATTCCCAGTGTTTCACCGGGTTTGATGGCAAAGGATACGCCATCCACCGCTTTTAAGGGAATAGTTTTCATGAAACCGACTTTTATGGGAAAATACTGTTTGAGATCCTTGACCTCAACCAGATATTCGCTTTTATTCGTTGTTTTTGCTTCTTTACTCATGTTTTCTGCCTCCTTGCTCCGCCTCCATTGCGGCCTTTACATTCAGCCAGCAGGATGCGTAATGTCCGTCAGGCATCTGCATTTCCTGGGGAACCTCCTCAATACAGATCTTCATGGCATTTTCACAGCGGGGGCAGAAAGCACAGCCCTTGGGCATATTCAGCAGGTTAATGGGAGTACCCGGAATCGGGATCAGCTTTTCACCGATTCTGTCCACGTTCGGGATGGAACGCAGAAGCCCCTTCGTATATTCATGACAAGGGCGATAGAAAATATCTTCTGCCGTACCTCTTTCACACACACGTCCGCCGTACAAAACGATAATTTCATCGCACATATCTGCAATAACACCCAGATCATGGGTTACCATGATAATCGCCATTCCCAGCTTCTTCTGCAGTTCCTGCATCAGTTCCAGTATCTGCGCCTGAATGGTAACATCCAGAGCAGTAGTCGGTTCATCAGCGATCAGGATATCCGGTTCACATGCCAGCGCCATGGCGATCATGACACGCTGACGCATACCGCCGGAAAGTTCGTAAGGATACTGCTTTACACGCTTTTCAGGTTCATTCACGCCCACAAGGGTGAGCATTTCCACGGCACGCGCTTCCGCCTCTTTGCCTTTTCTGTCCGTATGAAGCTCAATCGCTTCCCGAAGCTGGTTGCCCACGGTGAATACGGGATTCAGGCTGGTCATGGGATCCTGGAAAATAATGGAGCAACATTTTCCGCGGAACTCCCTCATCTTCTTTTCTGAAAATTTAGTTACATCTTCTCCTTTATAGAGCACCTGGCCGCCCTTAATGCTGCCGTTGCTCTCAAGGATGCGCATAATTGAATATGCCGTAACGGATTTCCCGGATCCGGATTCTCCTACAATACCCAGGATTTTCCCTTTGTCAAGATTAAAAGAAATACCGTTTACAGCCATTACCTCCCCATTATCAGTTGTAAAGGAGGTACGAAGATCTTTTACCGAAAGTATATTATCACTCATTTTATTATCTCCTTAATCTCGGGTCAAATGCATCACGCAGACCATCACCCAGCAGGTTGAAAGCCAGGGTAATCAGACAGATAAGCAAGGACGGGAAAATCAGCTTGTAAGGATATACGCTGATACCCGCTCTAGCCGCATTGGCCAGGGAACCAAGAGAAGGCATGGGAGCCTGAACGCCCAGACCGATAAAGCTCAGGAAGGACTCCGTAAAAATTGCGGACGGAATCTGCAGGGCTGCGGAAATAATGATAACACTGATGCAGTTGGGCAGGATATGCTTGCGGATAATTCTGCCTGATTTTGCTCCGCTGACCTTGGCTGCCAGAACATATTCATTCTGTTTGATTGTCAGGATCTGCCCGCGTACAAGTCTTGCCATACCTGTCCAGTACAGAAGTCCGAATACAATAAACAAGGAAATCATATTCGTACCTATCTTCTGCAGCGCCGGGAACTGATCCACATTCAGCACCTCACGGAGTACGACTGAAAGCAATACTACCATCAGCATATCCGGAAGGGAATATATAATATCTACAATACGCATCATAATAAGGTCGGTCTTGCCGCCGAAATAACCGGAAATACTTCCGTACAACACGCCTATTATCAGAACAATAATCGCGGCAAACACACCTACCGTCAGTGAAACCCTGGTACCATAAACAACACGTACAAAGTAGTCACGGCCCATTTCATCGGTACCCATAATATGAGGGAACACCTTTCCGCCTTCTGCGATATAGGCCTGTTCCTTATCAGAATACTGGAAAGGCGCCATATTGGAAGCGGTCTTGTCACGTTTGCCATTTACGGAAATGATCTGGGAATAAGAATACGGCACTACATGTGGTACAATCAGAATCATTGCAACGATAAGCAAAAGGACGATAATACTGCCTACCGCAAGGGGATTCCTCATCAATTTACGCATGCCGTCACGGAAGAAGGAAACGGATTCGCTCATGACATCCTGCTGCTTCTTCTCTTCCTCTGTAGCTTTCTCAAATTTCTTTAAATCTATCTGTAAGCTCAAAGGAGACTTTTTCGGCATTTCATCTATATTTTTTACTTTATCCATTACTGGCCTCCTCCTTAATCAAGTTTAATACGGGGGTCTACAAGCTTGTAGACAATATCCGTCACTAAATTCATGGTTACCATCAGTACCGCCAGGAAAATGGTCGTACCCATAATCATGGGATAATCACGGTTAGTGATGCCGTCTACGAATTTCGCGCCGAGTCCGCCGATGGTGAAGATTTTCTCCACAACAAGGGAACCTGTCAGAATGGATGCCGTCATCGGTCCCACATAAGTGATAACGGGAATCAGGGCATTTCTTAATGTATGCTTAAAGATAACCTTCCAGCGGGCAACGCCTTTCGCTCTCGCCGTACGGACATAATCCTGTCCCATAACGTCAAGCATGCTGGTCTTGGTAAGACGCGTAATATAAGCCATTGGATATGCTGCCAGCGCAATGACCGGAAGGATATAATTCTGATGATTGGCATCCCATACCGGTATCCACTTCAGCTGGACACAGAACACCAGCAACAGCAGCGTGGCAAACACGAAGCTGGGCAGGGACGTAAACAGGGTTGAAAAAAAGATAATCAAACGGTCAGGAAGCTTATTTCTCGTCAAAGCCGCAAGGCTGCCGAAAACAAGACCTAACGCAAGAGCGACCAGAATCGCCATTCCTCCAAGCTTTGCAGAAACCCGGAAGGATTCGAAGATCAGAGTCTTAATATCACGGCCTGTCTTGGTGGAAATTCCAAAGTCTCCGTGAAGCAGGTTGTTCATATAGATCACAAATTGTTCAGGTATGGGCTTATCCAGATTGTACCTTTTTTCCAGAGCTGCTTTAACCTCCGGGGATACTGCCTTCTCACCATCGAAAGGTCCTCCGGGGATCGCATTCATGGCAAAGAATGTGATACCGCAGACAATCAGTATGGTTACTATTGCGAGAAGGATTCTCTTTACAACGTATTTTGTCAACTGAAACACTCCTTTTCTGTTTGTACTGGCCATTGTTCCTTCTGAGTAATACAGTCCAGCGACAGCAATGGCTGTTTTTTTTAAAAACTGACCTTCTTGCCTGTTGTGTCTTCCACAGAAACACATGTATTATTCTCGTGCGGACACTCAGGCACTAAACAATGACGCCTGGGAAACCAGCCGTCCTGCAATTTAAAATCCTGCGGACCCCACAGAATTTTCTGCTGCTGTCGTAACATCATCTGTCTAATATTACACAGATCTATATCATACCAGCTTTTCAAATATACCACAATACTAACTTCGATGCAAGAATTTTCCCTGGCAAAACGTGAATTTCCAAAAATTTATTACACAATCGTACAAATTAAGGCAATTTTTTATTTTTTTGCCAAATAAAAAACGGAGCGCATCCACCTGGGATACAGCCCCGTTTCTCCTGTTTCTTCTATTAATATAGCAATTCTAATCAGATTTTATTAAAAGGTTCTTTATAACAAGCGGCGCAGCCCAGTTCTTCTTCAATGCGAAGCAGCTGATTATATTTTGCCACCCGGTCCGTCCTGCAGGGCGCGCCTGTCTTAATCTGCCCTGCATTCACCGCAACAGCGATGTCTGCAATGGTGGTGTCCTCCGTTTCGCCCGATCTGTGGGATATAATCGTTTTGTAGCCGTTTTTCTGGGCCATGCTGATGGCTTCAAAGGCTTCGGACAGCGTGCCTATCTGATTCACCTTTATCAGTATCGCATTGGCAACGCCCAGTTTGATCCCCGCATCCAGCCGTTTGGTATTCGTAACAAAAAGATCATCTCCAACCAGCTGAACCTGCTCTCCCAGTCTTTCAGTGAGCATTTTCCAGCCATCCCAGTCATCCTCAAACAGCCCGTCCTCTATGGACAAAATCGGGAATTCACGGATGAGTTGCTCATAATAATCTACCATGGCTTCCGAATCCCTGTAGACCTCGCTTCCGCTCATCCTGCTTTCTCCCGGGAAATAATAGCGTTTTGTTTTCTCATCATACAGCTCGCTTGCCGCCGCATCGATTGCAATTTTGATATCCTGGCCGGGAGCATAGCCGCTTGCTTCTATGGATTCCACAATCAAACGAAGAACGTCGGATGAGCTTCCCAAATCGGGGGCAAAGCCGCCTTCATCTCCTACTGCCGTGGATAGGCCTCTCTCTTTACATATTTTTTTCAGGTTATGGTAAATTTCCGCACAAACACGAAGACCATCGGCAAAGGTATCGGCCTGAACCGGCATTATCATGAATTCCTGCAGATCCACCGTATTGTCTGCATGCTTGCCTCCATTGAGGATATTCATCATGGGAACCGGCAGCTGTCTTGCATGTATCCCGCCCAGATACTGATACAGCGGAAGCTCAAGTGTTTTTGCCGCGGCTTTCGCCACTGCCATGGAAACTCCCAATGTTGCGTTTGCACCCAGGTTTCCTTTATTATCCGTACCATCGGCATCCATGAGGATACGATCTATCTCAAGCTGGCAGAGGGCATTCTTTCCAAGCAGAGCTTCTCTCAGCTTTGTATTCACATTCTTCACCGCTTTCTGCACGCCCAGGCCGAAATACCGGGTCTCCCCGTCACGCAGCTCCACCGCTTCAAACTGTCCAGTGGACGCGCCGGAAGGAACCGCCGCCCTGCCGGTAACCGAATTTTCCAAAGTCACCTCCGCCTCAACCGTCGGATTTCCCCTGGAATCCAGAATTTCTCTCGCACGTACATCAGTAATCTCCAAAAACAAATGCATACCTTCCTCACTTTCTGCTGCCGCAGGGCAGCTTTAAAATCAGTGGGAAACCGAAGGTTTCCCCGGCGGCCCGAAGGGACGCCTCCTCTCTTTCTGCTGCCGAAGGGCAGCTTTAAAATCAGTGGAAAAATCCCTTTTCCGGCAAACCATGCGGACAGATTTTTCTATCCTACATAGTATTTTCCGAAAAAGGGATTTTTAACCTTACGGTATGCAATTTATAAGAAAAATTTTGCTTTCGGCAGCGCCTTATTGTGCGGGCGATGTCTTTTCGATAACGAAATCAGGAAATTTCTCCGGCACAGGGATGAATCTGATATTCGGTGTATTGTATTTCACGCCGGGTTTAAATACCACGCTGATATCATAATTTTCATCCTGGAGACGCCCTGTGATATATCCGCCTGAAATATCCATAAGCATGGCGGGATACAGCGCGGGGGCTATCATCCTGATATCCTGCGGATCTGTAAAGGTTTCCGTAACAGCCTGTTCATTGGAATAGCTGACAGAACGGCTTCCGTCCGCCGAATAGGAGATATCGCTGTCCTTCAGATTATAGCAGGTAACAGTAATGCTGACTACCTTGTCCGGATCGATGAAGATGCCGTCTTCACTAACTTCCACATAAGCTCCCTGTTCCTTTAAAAGCGCAAGCATATCATCAAATTCCCGGTAGATCGGATAGCTCCAGGAATAATACATTTCTTCCGGCGCTCCCGGCAGCTGATATTTAATCCGCAGGCTGCCCAGCGGCAGTTCGTTCATCATCATGGTACAGCTGTATTTATTCAGCTCATCACTGAGGACCCTGAGCAGCTGGCCCATATCCCCCAGATAATTTACCTCTTCCAGACCGTTGCTGTAAACAGCCGACAGCTGATCCGAATTTTCCATCATGAGGGGATCATTGATCTGGTAGCGGGCGAGCTGATAGGCTCTGTCCGCAAAAACAGCATCCATTTCCGGAAGAACTTCCCGCAGGTTTACCGCGGCAGTCCTGCAGACAGATTTACCGTTTGTCAGATTATAGCGGATATATACAAGCGTATAATCTTTATGGTATACGCTCATATCCAGATTGGCTTCATGATCCTTCCGGACGATAGTCCTTACCGCCTCTATGGTATCCGTATCCTCCGAAGCCATATGTTCCAGCATATATTCCCCATGATTCACATAGTAGATATCCTTCTGGAATAATCTGTCATAATTAACAAAGCCATAAATATCATTCTGGAGGGTAAAAGCCACGCTGGCAATATCCTCGGTCTCAGGAATATATGTATCATAACCTGAAAAATCAAAATAAAAGAAGCAGAAAATAAATGCTGCCGCGCCGCCTGCCACAAACAGATGCCACTTTTTCATCAGCACGGAACGGATGTCGAACTCATAAATAATCTGTATCAGCCCATGACAAAGCAGCAGTCCGATAAGCATTCCCAGAACAGTGAAAAAAATACTTCCGCCGGAAAGCCCTCTGAACCACAGTCCAGCCATAAGGGTAACCGGAATCATCAACAGCAGTTTCACCACACTTTTGCTTCTGGTAAAGGCCATGGACTTCCCTGCAGCCTCCGCTTTCCTGTTCCGGTATAAAATATAGGCAAGTACGCCGTATACAACTGCCTGTACGGCAACCAGGGCCAGATCTTCCATAAAAAGCCGCAGATATCTGCTGCCCCCTCCGGTGCAATAGCTGTTTGCAGAGAATTGTCCCAGGGAATAGGTCAATATCGGCGATGTCCATGACTTATCCATAACATCCGCAAAGGAACAGTAGGTTCTGAAAAAAGCGGAACGCATCCCGTCCAACAGGAAACGGAGCATATACTCATACATGAAAAAGGAGCCGCAGGCAAGCAGTGTAACAAGCACATTTCCTGTCATCATTACAGCGATTACAGAAAGGTTATAGACCGCTGCAAAAAAAATCATATTGCATAAAAAGGCACCCAGGGCAACCAGTATAGTTTTTCCCGACAGGACCCCCAGCGCCGCGCCCACTGCAAGCACCATAAGAAGCGTGCAGAAATAGCAGCCTGCAAAAATACCGATTCCATTCAGGTAAATAGTAAAGTATCTCTTTCCGGAGGATACAGGCACACTCATGTACATGTCCGTCTTCTTGCGGCTGTACAGCCAGGAAAAGCCCTGAATCGCAAACAGCACCGCAAAGGCTGCGAAAACGGCAACCAGGCGTATGTCAAAGCTTATGGCATTCATGAAGGTCTCTGCCACCCACTCCCGGCCGTTGCTGCCGGCCATATAGTAGCTGCCTCCCGCCTCCACCTTCTGGCGGTTGACGGAAACAGCCATGGCCTGGCTCACGGGCAGCACCAGAAACATAACAAGCATACACAAAAGGACCGTCCAGCCCCGCCTTTTCAGATTCTCCCTCATACTAGCCCAAAAGGAGCTTTTTGATATCATACCCGGTCACCTCCGTTTCACTGATGAAAATTTCTTCCAGAGATAAAGGCAGCACCTCATAAAAATAGGTTTCCGCCGCCGTAAACTGCGCAATGATCTCGTCTCTGCCTCCTCTTACCGTCAGCGTAAACAGAGAGCCTCTTTTTTCCTTTTTTACAATATCAAACTTTTCCAGTACCCTGTTCGCTTCTTCCTCGGAAGAAAAGACGCATTGTATTTTCTGAATATTGCATTTCATCTCTTCCAGTTCCTTGGACAGGAGCACGCCGCCGTGGTGGAGAAGCCCCACATGATCGCAGATATCCTCCAGCTCCCTCAGATTATGGGAGGCAATCACGGGAGTCAGCCCCCTGCGTTCCATTTCCTGGGCAAAAATACTTTTTATACCCTGGCGCATTACCGGGTCAAGTCCGTCAAAGGTTTCATCGCAGAACAGATATTTCGTGCCGGAGCAGACGCCGCAGATCAGGGCAAGCTGCTTTTTCATGCCTTTGGAAAAGGTATTGATTTTCCGCCTGCTGTCCAGGCCGAAGTTGGCAAGGTACAGATAATAGGATTCCCTGCTGAAGGAGGGGAATACGCTGCTGTAATACTTCTCCATATCCCGGGGGGTGGCAGTGGAAAAGAAATAAGGCTCGTCCCCGATAAAAAAGAAGCATTTCTTTGCGTTTACATTATCATAGACCTGCATGCCGTCCACAAGCACCATACCGCCGTCCGGCTTCAGAACGCCCGCCAGCATACGCAGCATCGTGCTTTTCCCTGCGCCATTGGTTCCAATCAGCCCAAACACATTTTCTTCCCTGATGGAAAAACTTACATGATCCACCGCTTTGATTTTGTCAAAACGCTTGGTCACATCTTTAATTTCAATCATAACCAAAGCCCTCCCCGGTTGCCCCCTGCAGCACTGCTTCATGCCCTTCCTTCACATAGTCGGACATCTCGCTTCTGCTGATGCCGATTTCACCGGCTTCCCTGATAAGCTCGTCCAGCTTACTGTATATTTCCTTCTTCCGGTAACTTAACAGGCCTTCGTCGTAGGCGACAAAATTCCCCCGGCCCTTTACCGTGTAAATAAATCCTTCCCTTTCAAGCTCGGCATAGGCCCGCTGGATGGTATTGGGATTGATTGACAGTTCCACCGCCAGGCTCCGTACCGACGGCATTTTCGTATTCGGCTCCAACGCTCCTGTCAGAATGAGCTTCTGAAACTTGTCCACAACCTGCTCGTAAATCGGCCTGGCATCTTTATAGTCAAGTATAATCATAGGACTCCTTTCTGCAGTCAAATACTCCGCTGCGGGATATTTGACCCTCGCAGCAGCAGCCGGAAAGCAATTTTCAAGCATGCGCTAATGCGCAGGCGCATCCGTCTGTGCTGCTGCTGTCGGGATTGAATGCTGTATCAAGTGTACTAATCATTCTGATACACTTAATATACCATAGTTTGACATATTATGCAATTATTTGTTACATAAATGTTACAGAAAAAGAGCTCTGCTTAATATCTAAGCAAAGCTCCATTTCTTTCACAGATCTGCCGGCAGGAAATTATGGTTTTCCCGCTTCTTATCTTATAAACTTTATAAAATTCCTGCTTCCTTTGGTTCTTATTTCTTAATGAGCAAGGACTTTCCGGTCATTTCCGCAGGCTGTTCCTTCCCCATAATCTGAATCAGCGTAGGAACGATATCCGCCAGGCAGCCGCCCTCCTTCAGGGTGTAGGCAGGATCATAGTTCACAAGAATAAAGGGAACCTGGTTCGTTGTATGGGCGGTAAAAGGCGCGCCGGTCTGATAATCCACCAGCTGCTCCGCATTGCCGTGATCCGCGCAGATGAACATTACGCCGTCCACGCTCTTAAGCGCATCCACCGCTTTGCCGACACATTCATCCACTGCTTCCACCGCTTTGATGGCTGCTGCTTCCACACCTGTGTGTCCCACCATATCCGGATTGGCAAAATTAATTACAATAACGTCGTATTTATCGGACTTAATAGCCTCAACCAGCTTGTCACACACTTCATAAGCGCTCATTTCCGGCTTGAGATCATAGGTGGCAACCTTGGGGGAATTCACAAGGATTCTTTCCTCCCCTTTGTTGGGAACTTCCACGCCGCCGTTGAAGAAGAAGGTAACATGGGCATATTTCTCCGTTTCAGCGATTCTGGCCTGGGTCATATTGTTGTCTGCCAGCCACTCGCCGAAGGTATTTGTAATATCCACCTTATGGAAAGCCACTTCCTTATTCGGGATTGTGGGGTCATATTCTGAAAAGCATACATAGGTAACGTCCGGTCTGTGCGGTCTGTCAAAGCCCTTGAATTCATCGTCACAGAAAACATGGGTGATTTCTCTTGCACGGTCGGGACGGAAATTGAAGAATATAACAGAGTCCTTATCCTGAATGGTTGCCAGCGGCGCGCCGTCCTTTACAACCACGGTAGGCTTCACGAATTCATCCGTCTCATTTCTGTCATAGGAAGCCTGGATGCCTGCGGGGCCGCTTTCAGCGGTAAGGCCTTCCCCTTTGGTCAGCGCATCGTAAGCCAGCTTCACACGGTCATAGTTATTATCCCTGTCCATTGCGTAGTAGCGGCCCATCACGGAAGCCACCTGGCCCACGCCGATTTCCTTCATCTTTGCTTCCAGCTGCTCCACATAGCCCTTTCCGCTTGAAGGGGGCGTGTCACGTCCGTCAAGGAAGCAGTGCACATAAACCTTGGAAAGATTATTCCTCTTCGCCAGTTCCAGCAGCCCGTAAATATGAGTGATATGGCTGTGGACGCCGCCGTCGGACACGAGGCCGTACAGATGCAGCGCGGAATCATTCTTTTTGCAGTTTTCCACAGCATCCAGCAGGGCAGGATTTTCAAAAAAGGTTCCGTCCTGGATTTCCTTGGTAATTCTGGTCAGTTCCTGATATACAATACGGCCTGCGCCCATGTTCAGATGGCCTACCTCAGAATTGCCCATCTGTCCGTCAGGAAGTCCGACTGCCATGCCGCTGGCATTTCCCCTGACAAAGGGGCATTCCGCCATCAGCTTGTCCATTACAGGAGTTTTGGCTTCTGCCACGGCATTGCCGTCCTTCTTTTCATTCAGCCCATAGCCGTCAAGAATCATTAATACTACCGGTTTCTTGCTCATATTCTTCTCCTCTTTCTTCATTATAACTATATATGTCACTTCCGGATAACATAACTGTTCCAGCAAGGCGGCCGCGCCGGATGACGCGCCGGCCTATTCCTTAGCAATTATACACGCTTTCCCTGAAGGGCGCAATACGTTTTTTCCGGTGAAACCAGCCTTGATGCGTTTATCCCGGCTCCTGCCAGAAAAGCAAAAGCAGGGATTGTTTTTTTTGCAGAAGCTGTTAAAATAGGGGAATACTGCATAATATTTTCAGTCTTTATTTTAATTCCAAGGAGGTTGCATCATGGTACAGCTGCTGGCCAGATATTTTATTAAAAACTATGAACAGACGGAAAGCCCTTCTGTCAGGCAGTCCTATGGAGTGCTTTGCGGAAGCGTGGGAATCGGTTTTAATATCCTTCTTTTTATCGGTAAGTTTCTGGCCGGCCTTATCAGCAATTCCATCGCTATCACTGCGGATGCTTTCAACAATCTTTCCGATGCAGGTTCTTCGCTGATTACCCTGATCGGGTTCAAAATGGCCGGGCAGAAGCCGGACACGGAGCATCCCTTCGGCCACGGCAGAATCGAATATCTGACCGGGCTGCTCGTTTCCCTGCTGATATTGCTGATGGGTGTGGAGCTGATCAAATCCTCCGTGTCCAAGATACTGCATCCCGAAGCCACGGAATGTACGCCAGTGGTGGCAGGTATTCTGATTGTCTCCATCCTGGTCAAGCTTTACATGTATCTGTACAACCGCTCCACCGGCCGCAAAATCGACAGCGCCGCCATGATGGCTACCGCTGCCGACAGCCTGAGCGATATGCTCTCCACCTCCGTTGTCCTTATTGCAACCCTCATCGGTAAATTTACAGGGCTTCAAATTGATGGCTGGTGTGGTCTTCTGGTGGGCATTTTCATCCTTTACGCAGGCTTCAGCGCAGCAAAGGATACCATCAGCCCCCTGCTCGGCCAGCCTCCTCAGAAGGAATTTGTGGAAAAGATAGAATCCATTGTGCAAAGCTATCCTCAGGTGCTGGGCATCCATGATCTCATCGTGCATGATTACGGCCCGGGCCGGGTCATGATTTCCCTGCATGCGGAAGTGCCCGCCTCCGGAGACATGCTCCACCTGCACGATACCATCGACAATATTGAACGTCAGCTGCACCGTGAGCTGCACTGTGACGCGGTAATACATATGGATCCTGTTATGAATGACGATGAAGAGACCCAGGAACTGAAAAAGCAGGTCACCTGCTGCCTCCATGAACTGGACAAGTCTCTGAATCTCCATGATTTCAGGATTGTAAAGGGCCCTACCCATACCAATATTATATTTGACATCCTGGTTCCCTTTAAATTTCAGCTCAGCGACGCGGAAATCAGCCGTTTTATGGAAGAAAAAATCCACAGCATATCCGCCTCCTACTATGCTGTCATTAATATTGACAAAGATTATACGATCTGACCGATACCGGCCCGGCCAGCTGGCATCCGGCCTTATATAATCGCTGCGCCACGGACCACTGCGCCGCAGGCCGGCTGCCTGCTATGCTGCGTATCCGTACGGCCCAAGCTGCTGCGCCGCAGGCCTGGCCGAACCGTTATACGGTTCAGATAACAGAATTATTGCAAACCGTTAGTTACTGTTCACTCCGTGACCAGTAACTGCATAAATCCATTAAAAATCGCCTGCGGCGATGGGATGTATGCACTCTTGAATCACTTTCTTACGTACTGTGCAGTAAATGCACAGTACTGAGTGAACAGTAACAACCGTTACATTTCTTTTCTTCATTTTGAAAAAGACGATTGACAAAACACACGGCCCGGTGGTAAGGTATATTTAGTCTGTAACCGGTTAAAAATTTGAGAGAAAAGGAGGTAAAACTTATGTCTAACGGAAACAGAAGATTACGTAATTCAATCAGTGCGACGTTGCTTGATGACGAGAAAAGACTTGGAATTGCCTCCTGGTATAATAATGCTACAATCACTTCTTAAGTTTCCGGATTCTGTATATAACTGACAGTATTCCCATACATAAGGAGCCAAAGCGGCATTAGCCACGACAGGTAATTCTGGCGTGGTTTTTTTTATGGAAAAAATGTCCGGTCAGCCCGGCCGGCAATTCTTCCGGAGGCCGCTTTACCGCCTTAAACCACGCCAGGAAAGCGGTGAAACCGCTTTCCTCTTTCTTTTCTCTGATTATTTTGCATCATCCGCCAAAAAACAGGGGGGGCGCATGACAGCTCCTGCCTGTGGCGGATGCGCGGAAAGCTCTAAAATTACATAAGGGGGACTTAACACAATCATGAAAAAACTATCTACCTACTTACTGGAACACAAATTCGGCTATCTGCTGGGTTTCCTGTCCATGGTAATTGCCGTATCACTGGATATGGTATCGCCTCAGCTTACCAGGCACATCATTGATGATGTCATTGTGGGCGGGGACTTAAGCCGGCTGAAATATCTGCTGGGAGGCATCCTTCTGGTGGGCGCGGGCCGATGCGTATTCGGCTATACCAAAGAATTTACCTTCGACCGGATCGGCTCTTTCATCGCCACAGATATGAGAAAGGATCTCTTTGCCCATATCCAGTCTCTGAGCGCAGACTATTTTGACAGAACCAATACCGGAGAGCTGATGAGCCGCGTCAAGGATGATATCGACCGGATCTGGAATGCGGTCAGCTACGTGAGCATGCTGATTCTGGAGGTTATTTTCCATACCGCCATCGTTCTTTTCTGCATGTACAGCCTGAACTGGAAGCTGGCGCTGATTCCTACCCTGGCCATGCTCATTACCGGTTCCATCGCCATTTTGGAGGAACGCCGGCTGGGCGATATCTACGAAGATATCAGTGAGGAGAACGCGGCCCTGAATACGGTGGCCGAAGAGAACCTGGCCGGCGTACGGACAGTAAAGGCCTTTGCCCGGGAAAAATACGAAATCGGCAAATTCCTTTCACACAACAACCGCTATTACGAGCTGAATATGCGTCAGTCCAAGGTTTTCGTAAAATACTATCCGTATTTTTCACTGATCACCAAGCTGCTGCCGCTCATTGTGCTGCTCTTCGGCGGAAGCCTTGTTATCAACGGCAGGCTCACCATCGGCAGTCTGAGCGCCTTCGTGGAATATTCCATGAATATCGTATGGCCCATGGAAATGCTGGGCTGGCTCTCCAACGACTTTTCCTCTGCCGTGGGCAGCTACCGGAAAATCCGTAAGATTTATGCTGAAAAGCCTACCATCACTGAGCCGGAAGTTCCCAAAATGCTTCCCGGCGTTCAGGGAAAAGTGGAGTTTAAAAACGTCTCTTTTCATAAGGAGGACGGACATGAAATCCTTCATGACATTTCCTTCCATGTAAAACCCGGCGGAACCATAGGAATTATGGGCGCTACCGGCGCGGGAAAAACCTCCATCATCCAGCTTCTGCAGCGTCTTTACGATGCCACGGACGGTTCTATCTATGTGGACGATGTGAACATAAGGGATATGTCCTTAAAGCAGCTTCGAAGCAATATCTCCATTGTCATGCAGGATGTATTTCTTTTTTCGGATACCATCAGTGAAAATGTAAAGCTCGGGAAAAGGAACCTGGTGGATTTATCGACGATACGCGGCGCTTCCTCCTGTGCCCAGGCCAGTGATTTTATTGAAAAACTGGATGAACAGTATGATACGGTTATCGGTGAACGCGGCGTAGGGCTTTCCGGCGGGCAGAAGCAGCGTATCAGCATTGCGCGCGCCATCGCCAAGAAAAATCCCATTCTGGTGCTGGACGATTCCACAAGCGCACTGGATATGGAAACCGAATATGCCATTCAGCAGGCTCTGCTGGAGCTTACCGATACCACCAAGCTGATTATCGCACACCGTATCAGCGCAGTCCGCAATGCGGATGAAATTATTGTTCTGGAAAACGGTTCCATCAAGGAGAGGGGCACGCATGAAAGCCTGCTCGCACAGAAGGGACTTTATTATGAAACATGGCAGGCACAGTACGGCGCCCTGGGCACCGACGGCCACGAAAGAAAGGAGGCGTAAAAAATGCCCTTCAATTCATTTAAAGATGATGAAAAAACAATAGAAGTAGGGAAAATGGCCACGCTCATGCGTCTCTTCAAGTACCTGCTTGCATATAAAAAACAGATTATCGGAGTCCTTTTTATCATGGGCTTCTGCGTGGTTGTAAACCTGTTGAACCCGCTTATCATGGAATCAGCGGTGGATGACTATATTTCCAAAGGGAATTTCAGAGGGCTGGGACGGCTTATCGTTTTTGCAGTCGTTCTGAATATCCTGATGGTTCTGGGCATAAAGCTTCGTATGTATGTTATGGCAAAGGTATGCAACAGCATTCTGGTAACCATCCGTCAGGAATTATATACCCATATCCAGACGCTTGACTTCCAGTTTTTTGACAGCCGCCCTACAGGAAAAATCCTGGCGCGTATTATCGGGGATATCAATTCTCTGAAGGATGTACTCTCCAACTGCGTTACCACCCTGATTCCGGATTTCATTACCATCTGTGCGGTGGTGGCTATTATGTTTATTAAAAATGCGGGACTTGCGGCGGCTTCCTTAATCAGCCTTCCGCTGATGGCGGCCTGTATCTGGTATATCCAGACGCGTTCCCACAAAAGATGGCAGATCCACAGGAAAAAATCCTCCAACCTTAACGCTTTTGTCCATGAGGATTTGTCCGGTATCCGGATTATCCAGAGCTTTGGTGCGGAAGAGGAAACTATGGATACCTTCCGTGGCCTGACAAAGGAGCATCGGGATTCCTTTATCCATGCGGTGCGTTTAAATGATGCCATCGGTTCCGTAATTGATTTTTGCTGGGGACTTGGCACCGTATCGCTGTATTTTGCAGGAATTCTGATCATCGGCGTGGATAAGGTATCCATCGGTACCTTTATTGCCTTCGGCTCCTACATTTCCATGTTCTGGCATCCGATTATGAATCTGAGTAATTTCTACAATCAGATGATTACAAACATTGCCGGCGCGGAACGTGTCTTTGAAATCATGGATACCCCTTCCGCCATTACGGACAGGGAGGGCGTAAAGGAGCTGCCTCCCATTCAGGGGAAAGTGGATTTTGATAAGGTATCCTTCTCCTATGACGGCACGGTAAAGGTGCTGAACGAAGTCAGCTTCCATATCAAACCGGGAGAAACCATTGCCCTGGTAGGCCCTACCGGCGCCGGTAAAACAACAATAGTCAACCTGATCAGCCGATTTTATGACATCCAGGACGGGCATGTATACATTGACGGCTATGATGTCCGGGATGTTTCCATTGAAAGCCTGCGGCACCAAATGGGTATTATGACCCAGGATAATTTCCTGTTCTCCGGAACGATTAAGGATAACATACGATACGGAAAACTGGACGCCACGGACGAGGAAATCATAGCTGCGGCCAAGGCGGTAAATGCACACGATTTTATCATGCGTCTGGATAATGGCTACGATACCGTTCTCAGTGAACGCGGCGGCGGGCTGTCCATCGGCCAGAAACAGCTGCTGGCCTTCGCCCGCACCATGGTATCCGATCCCAGGATACTGATACTGGATGAAGCCACCTCCAGCATTGACACAAAAACAGAGCTGCTGGTTCAGTCCGGCATCGAAAGCCTGTTAAAGGGCCGCACCTCCTTTGTTATCGCCCACCGTCTTTCCACGATCCAGAAGGCGGACCGGATCTTTGTCATCGACAACGGAACAATCGTTGAAGAGGGTAACGCCGCGCAGCTTATGGCGATGAAGGGAGCTTATTACCAGCTGTATATGAGCCAGTTTAAGAATGTCGTTTAACAGATATTAAAAAACCCTGTTTTATTGAAGCAGCCGCAATGCCTTCCGTGATATGATACATAAGACGGAGGGTTTGTGGCTGTTATTTTTTGCCGCAAAGTGAAGAAACGGCATAAGATATCCAAAATATCAAGCTTTTTGGGCATAAAGATGCTATTCTTTGATTAAGGCAGAACAATCCCGATGAATCCGGACTGTTGCTTACGGTACCGTAATCCAGAAATCAGGAGGCCTCTATGAACAATTTGGAACTGCTTGCAGATGCATTGGCTTATATGGAAGAAAATCTCTGTGAAACAATAACTGCGGAGGCTGCGGCAAGAAACTGCTTCTGTTCAAAATCATGCCTGGAAAAGCTGTTCCGCAGCGTCTATGGCTGCAGTGTTAAGGAATATGTAATTAAAAGGCGGATGACCAAAGCTGCCAAAGAGCTGATACAGAATCCTGAAAAATCCGTACTGGATATTGCCCTGAGCTATGGCTATCAGTCTCATGAAGCATTCACCAGAGCCTTTGAACAAAGCCGTGGATGTTCACCTACCGCCTTTCGCAGCCGAAACCGTTTCACCGATATCTTCCCGCGTCTGCAAAAGCCGTTTGAAAAAGGAGATGCGTATATGAAACAAAGAAAACCTGTAGACATATCTGAACTTTATGATTTATTCCTTGAACGGAGGGACTGCTATTTTATCTGCTGTGATATAAAGGGGCTGGTGCCCATAAATGAAATTTCTGTCAAAGCCGGGGATCTGGCCATTCTGGAAGCTGTACGGAGGATGGAAAGCTTCGCTGCCGAAGATGATATTGTTTTCCGCATTGGCGGGGATGAATTTGCGCTTCTGACAAACAGCAGGGATATTTCTTATGCACGAAGGCTGGCTGAACTAATTACCGGAAGGAATGGTGAAACGATTTGCTTTGAAGGGAGGGAAATTCCGCTTTCCCTGTATGCCACGGTAACCAGGTTTGAGGGAAAGCACCTGAAATATGATGAGCTGTTCGTGCAGCTTCATCAATCCATTCTGGAGAGCAAATAAATCAGCCTGGCCTGTATGAGTTTTTTATTGTTTTTCGACACGGATCTGTATTTCCGTTACGAATTCTTCCGCCTGCGTTGTGTAGCGGTTGTCAATCGGGTACAGCTCCAGGATATCCCCGGTTATCTTAAACCTTCTCGACTCGGCTTCCTCCATAAGCGCTTTAATTTTCTGCGGCGATTGTGTGTAGGGGCCGCGGTAGAAGGTGGTCAGATAGCTGCCGGCCGGCAGAAGAATATCGCTGTTTTCCCGTAAATCTTCAGCGTTTTGCGTTCTTGTGCTATCCGGTTCGGCATCCTCCAGGATGAAAAATACGGAATGGAACAGATTATAGATTCCGTTTTTGATATCCGCCGGCGACAGGCTGGCTCCGAAGCTTTGGTCGCCCAGGCTCCTTATTTTATCTTCATGGCGCTTCTGCAGCCTTTTAATTGCAAAATCCACCTCTTCATCCCGGGTAAAATCCTCATTGAGCTGCAGACAGTATCTGTCCGGAAATTTTTTCAACAGGTACTCTCCTTCTTTTGCTTCCCGGTATCTGTTTATATGCTCCATACGCTTCCGTATGGATTCCTCCGCCAGCTTCAGGCGTTCTTCCTGTTCCCGTATTTTCTTTTTTTCATCCTCCAGCATAATCAGTGTATGCTCCAGATTCTGGCAGTCCAGATAGGTCTTCACCTGTTTCATGGAAAAGCCCAGCTGCAGTAAGTCTCTGATAATGTTCAGGCGGTAGACATCCTTCAGGCGGTAAAGGCGGTAATTATTTTTACCTCTTTTAGGCTCCAGCGCGCCGGCTTCCTCATAGTAGCGGAGGGAATCCGTGCCGATCCCATATAATTTGGAAATTTCGCTTATGGTATAATAATCCTTCATGGTTCTGCATTTTCTCCTGTTTTTTATCCGTGCGGCGCAGGTTCAGCCCGGATATCTGCCGCGGCAAGGACAAATCGAACGTATACTATACGCTTCACGCAATGAATGTGCAGTTCTGTCTTGTCAAACCCACGATAAAATATTTTATATCTAAAAGACTCTGGAGCCTTAGGATGATTTGGTCTTGAAATATTCTGAGTGTCACGGCATTTGCCATACGATTAATACTTTTCTGATTTGTTGTTGACCTTAGTATTATACCAGAGTTTATAATCATTTTACATGCGGTTGTAAAAAAATTAATAAAAGTTTAATTCCGGGCGCTTTCTCAGCGTCAGGTATGGCGTTGTGTATACCTGGCGCTGAGAAAGAAACCCGGCACTACAGAAATGAGGTTTTATTTTGCGTACAATGTTACTAAAGAAGTTAAAAGCTATGAATTGGAATGATTTTAAGAGACAGGGAAAAGAGATTTTTCCTCCGAAGACGATACTGTCCATCCTGGCCGGTACTGCAATTCTGGCCTTCGGTATGGTGAATATTCATAAAAGGGTCCATATTACGGAGGGCGGCGTCCTTGGTATGATTTTGCTGCTTAATTACTGGTTTGCCATTCCCACCTCCCTTTTATCCCCCATTCTGGATGCCCTGTGTTATCTCGTCGGCTTCCGGTATCTGGGGAAAGAATTTCTTATCCGTTCCATCGCCGCCACCTTCTGTCTTGCAGTTTTTCTGAAGGTATGGGAAAGCCTTCCCTTCCTTCTTCCGGATCTGACGGATAAACCGCTGCTGGCTGCCATTGCCGGCGCCTGCTTTGTGGGAATCGGCGTGGGACTCGTGGTGCGGCAGGAAGCGTCCAGCGGCGGCGATGATGCGCTGGCTCTCGTGATTTCCAAGCTGACGCACTGTAAAATATCACGGGCCTATCTGGCGACGGATCTGACTGTGCTTATACTTTCCCTGACCTATATTCCGGTGGGACGCATCGCCTATTCCCTGATTACTGTTACTATTTCTTCCCTGCTGATTGATTTCGTGCAGACCTTCAGCCTGGCAGACTGGAAAAAAAGACTTGCTGCCTTGCGAGGGGCAAAAACGGCAATCGGCGAAGCTGAAGACTCTGCAAATTCTTAATTTGCCCGGAAACCGATACCCTGAAATCTATGCCGTTTTTCTAAAATAAGATCAGTTCCCTGAAAATCAGCTCAATTCCTGGATATCAGATTGATTTCCGGAGAATCAGGTCAGGCTCTCGGAAAATAAAACCAGCTTCCGGAGAATCAGTGCAACTATCCCAAAACCAAACCGGCCTCCGGAGAATCAGAGTAGCTATCCTAAAATCACCCCGGCTTCCTGAGAAACCTCCGGCGGCCTGAAAGAAAAAATACGGCGCACAACACGATTGTTATCACAGGCACAAGCCAAAGGTAAAAACCGCCGAACCATTTTCCCTCCCACGGTTTCCTGAACAGCTGAAATCTTGCCAGTACCACAGGGCTGAAGGAAAACAGGTAAGCCGCAGGCAAAAATCCCGCGCGGATCCCCCAGTTATACAGGAGCTGACAGGCGAAATAACCGATACCCGCGCCTGCGGCGGACTGGAAGGGTGTATGTGAAAAAGCGGACAGACAGTACACCGCTCCCGCAAGCAGAATTACGGCGCAGATCCCCAGGAAAAATGAGGCAGTAAAGGCCCGGCCGCAGCTGACAGCCAGAACAGTATCCAGTTCTTCGGCCGCAGGCCGCATCATACCGGCTCTCCAGATTTCTTTTCCCCAGACACAGCGGATGAATAAATAATCCGAACCCAGAAGAATCCCAAAAATGGACAATGAAAGGGTGAGTACGGCAGCGGCTTTTCCACAGGCCGTTTTTTCCATCCCATTCGCAGCGGTCTGCAGCAGTTCCTCCATCTTCAGGCTATATTCCCCGGCAAATACAGGCGCGGTAAAAATGATGATAAGCATTGCGGCAAACAGGCCGTGCAGCTCCATCAGCATAAGCATCACAGCCTGTGCTTCTCCCGCATGAAAATCCGCCTGCTCCGCATATACCCGCCAGCCTATGACGGTAAATAAAAAGCTTCCCGCGGCTGCCGTCAGATAAAATGGTTTTCTTATCAGTTTTTCCAGTTCAAAAAGATACAGCCGCATTCTCATCCCTTCTTTCCATTCCGGCACCAGCCGTGCCAAAGCATCCAAAGCCCTGCCAGACACAAAGCAGCTCCGGCAATGCCCGGAAAAATCCGGCCGCCACCTGCTCCTCCATCAAAGGAAGGAATCATCAGATTCAGCGGCAGCCCTTCATTCGGTAAAGTCAGAAGACGGGCAAACAAACGGCTGAAGCTGATAATACCCAGCTTAAATACCAGCATCCGGCTGATAAGGGGATAGACAAAAAGGATGGCTGAAACACAAAGAGACGTCAGCGGCCAGCTGCATAACGCCGATACTCCGGCTGTCAGACAGACAAGAACCGTTACTCCCAGCACTGTGCGCGGAAGATATACCGACACCCAGAACTGTCCTGTAGTTATGGAGTCCGGACACAAATATGGCGCAGCTCCCGCACAAAGCACATTTGCCCGCAGGCCTTCAAAACCATAGACAATGCCATTCACAAGAAACAGAAAACCTCCAAGCAGCAAAAAGCCTCCCAAAGCAACGATCCAGCCCGCCAACAGCCGCATAAAGGGCATTTTTCTTCTTCCTTCAGCACTGGAGCGGATCACGGATGCTGTTTTCAGGCTTCTGTCGGAGGAATATACATTAGACAATACCACCACCATGGTAATCCCCCACAGGATGGCCGTTCCCATCAATACCTCCATTAACCCTTCCCACCCTTCGGCATAGGAAAAATAAAGCCGGTCTGCGTAGGAGGCTCTGCCAAAACCGCCGTTTTCATCCTGCAGGGAATAGAGTACTGTGCTTTTCCTGTTCTCACTGTATCTGTAGTCCGTCATATTTTCCGTAATAAAACGGTTCAGATAATTTCCGTAGACGCAGCCGCCATCGTCATTATATTTCGCGAAACCATAACGGGCGATGATTTCTTCCGCCTTCCTGTCCGTCAAATAGCCTTCATATTCTGCAGTAATGCTGCGGTTATAGCGTACGGCGGCCATACCCTGCAGTTCCTCCTCTCCGGTATAAACCACGGGCATCATAATCCTAATGAGATACAGCCCCGCCAATAAGGAGAGGAGAAAGCCTGTCCAGAGCGCAGGTTTCCTGCAAAGCTTTTCCAGTTCAATTTTCAGCAGCATTTGTCCGCCTCCTCCCTGAAGTAATAAAGGTATACATCCTCCAGCGTCGGCGGTACACTGACCGCCTCCGGGGCAGGGCAGTCTTCCGAAATAATGCGCAGGGCTGTTTTATCCCCCTGGTTTTTCAGGCTGCTCACCGCATAGCGGCGGTTCAGCGCTTCCGCCTCTTCCCTGTCTGCGGCCAGCTCCCATACCCAGCCCTGCACCTGCCTGGCAACATTCTCCACACTGCCCTGCTGCAGAAGCTTTCCGCCCTTCATAAGAAGGATTTCATCCGCGATATATTCCACATCGGACACGATATGGGTGGAAAGGATAACGATCCTGTCCCGGGAAAAAGCGCTGATAATGTTCCTGAAACGGATACGTTCTTTCGGGTCCAGCCCTGACGTAGGCTCATCCAGAATCAGGATTTCCGGATCATTGAGCATGGCCTGGGCAATTCCCAGCCGCCGCACCATGCCTCCGGACAACGTTTTAATCTTTTTTTTGCTGTTCTCTTCCAGACCTACCATGGCGAGCAGCTCCTGCGTTTTCCTTTTTGCTTCCGACACAGGCAGCGCTTTGAGGGCCGCCATATACATAAGAAACCGCTCCGCCGTAAAGTCCGGATAAAAGCCAAAATCCTGGGGAAGGTAGCCCATATAACGCCGGTAGCCGGCGCCCAGCTTATCTATCGGTCTGCCATTGCATAAAATTTTTCCCTCATCCGGCCTTAATATATCGCACAGCAGTCTGAGGAGCGTGGTTTTTCCCGCGCCGTTAGCCCCCAAAAGGCCGTATACCCCGTGGGTAAACGCAGCGCTGATATGATTTACCGCTATGTTATCCTTATATTTTTTTGTCACCTCGTCCAGCTTTAATTCCAGCATAACTCTTCTCCTCTTTCTAATTTCCCGGCCAGGCAATACAGCTCTGCCACCACAAGGCTTCCTGCTGCGGCAAGTGCGGCAACCCACAGCCAAAGCATGGTTTTTTCATACAGATGCGGAATGCAGGCAGGAAGGAAGGAAATACAGCAGGCCGCCGCAAGCACGCAGGCCTGTAGGAAACGGTTATTCCCTCTGGTGAAGGTGAATACCGTCAGGTACAGCAGCGTATTGTACACAAAAGGCGTCAGTAGATAGATTCCCGTCTGCCAAAATCCTGTCTGCAGCCTTCCCCGGGAAACAGCTGTGAAGCAGACAAGCAGAAGAAGATCCACCAGCCCCGTAATCGCCATGCGTACCGCCAGAAGCTGTCTTAAATCCAGACAGCAGCTGTGTTCCAGCTCCCACATATGGCAGGAAAAGCATTTCCCCAGCTCTGCAAAACCGGCTGCCCCTGCCAATGCCATAATTGCGGAAAGAACCGGCAGAAGCACCACATAGGAAACACTGCCCTGTTCCACCAGGCCGCCCGGAACCGATGGCGTAAAAAACGGGCTGTTTAACCCATAAGCAGTCAGATCTCCCAGCCACAGGACGGCAGATGCGCCAAGAAGCAGCCAAAAGGCCTGGAAACACCAGTAACCGCGTGAAAAAAGGGTAAGCTGCGTACAAAAAATCTGCTGCCAGGTTGGTATGAATACCGGCCTTTTGCTCCGTATGCTTTTTTCAACCGCTTCCAGCGCCCTTTTTTTGCCCTGCACATCCACAGGAAGCTCCTGCCGGAACAGTCTTGTTAATTCCCGGTCCCTTTTCATTGGCTTTCCTCCTCCAATATTTTTTTCAGCTTTTGTTTGCCCTGATGCAGCCTGGACTTTACCGTAGCTGTATTTGTCCCCGTTATCCGGGCGATTTCCCTGATTTTCAGTTCATCAAAATAATACAGGGTCAGCGCCTCCCTTTGTACGCCGGGCAGGCGGGAAAGCGCCTGAAGCAGGCTGCTTTGCCCGCAGTTTTCCGTAAAATCCCGTTCCTGTCCGGCCGGCCGGGCCAGCTGCGCCTGTTCCAGTTCCCTGTCCCGGTACAGCTTTTTAAAATAATCCCGGCACACATTGGCGGCGATAGTCAAAAGATAGCCCTTCAGATTCCGCTCCCGGTAACTGTCCACGTAACGGATGAACCTGATAAACGTTTCCTGGGCGCAGTCGCAGGCATCCGCCGGATTTCCTGTCTGATAGCAGCAGAAACGGTAGATATCGTCATAGTATTTTTCCGCAATCTGTCCAAGCGGCTCATTATTTCCCTGATGTATTTCCCTGATCCATTTTTTGTCGTCCACGAAGAGGCCCCTTTGTGAATTCAAATATCCCGCAGCAGGCAACGGGCAGCAGCGAAAATCAAAGACCTCGCTGCAAAAAGCGGGGTATTTGACCCTCGCGGCAGTCGCCAAATATCCATGCAAGCATGGATACTTGGCTCGTTGCTCGCGGGAATAAATGCAGCATTTAAAGTGTCTGTACAGGCGCTGCACAGACTGCATGAATATGTAACGGCGGCAGGCATCCGTCCCGCCGCATAGCTTTTTAATGGCCGGATGCAGTTACAGTCAGGCCGGCGGCCAAACTGTAACCACCATAAAAATGGCTACACTGATATAACCTGATTTTGCTGAAAAAGGTTTTAAAAAAGCAGAAGAAATTTCTCCTGCTTTTTTAATCATCTTTTTTTATTTTTTTAAATCCAGGTAATCATGATGAGCAGGGTTCCGTTTTCTACGGTAATGCTGCTCTCCTTGCCGATAAATTCATTGCTTACGCCGATCGGGAAATCATTGGTGACCGTGGCATTATCCAGCAGGTATTTCATATTCCGGATGGTGACCCCTTCCGCCTTATCTCCCAGGGAAAACAGGGACAGAAGGCCTTCCAGGTTCTTTTTGAAGCTGACCGTTTCATTCTTCGCCACAAGGATCATGCCGTCGCCGTCCATCAGATAGCCTCTGGCTCCTTTTTCCTTCAGATAATTCAGGCACTGGATATTTGCCATGGTATGCGCCAGCCTTCCGCCCTGGCCGCCATAGATGACGAATTCCTTATATCCCAGCTTCAGGCCCTCCTTGATGGCCGCCAGCATGTCCGTATCGTCCTTCTTCACCGGAAGCACCCTGACCTTTTCCGGTTCTCTGGAGCGCATCTCCATAATGGCTTCCATATTATTTTCATCGAGGGAATCAAAATCCCCCAGAACCAGATCCGGTTCTATTTCCAGATACCTGCAGTAGGCGAAACCCCCGTCCGCCGCAATCACATAATCCCCTTCACGCAGAGGTATTTCGGATACGGTTAAATCTCCCGCCCCGATAATTACACATCTTTCTGCCATAACTCTTCTCCTTTTCTCTATACAATCAAATTCTTTTTACTCCATTTTCCTGTCAGATATCTGCACAGGGAAATCAGGTAATTTACCGTCCAGCCCGCGGGGATGGCATACCATACGGCTGCCACGCCAAGCACGGGAGACAGCAGGAAGGCGCCGGATACCCGGATGCCAAGATTCACCAGGTTGGCAAGGGTGAACACCACCACATCCCCCGCTCCCCTGAGCACGCCGTCGGTAACAGCCTTCAGTCCGATACAGATGAAGAAAAACTTGATAAAGGACAGATACCCCGTACCTGTGGCATATGCCACCGCTCCGCTTGAGGTATCCATAAAGGTGCCAATTATCTGTCTGTCAAAGAACAGCAGGATAAGGCATATCAGCAGGGCAAAACCGCCTGCTATGGCGCAGGCCGCCCGGTAGCCTTTGCGTACCCTCTCCGGTTTTCCCGCGCCCATGTTCTGCGCGGTAAAAGTGGATACGGCATTTCCAGTGGATATCATGGGCACAATACAGATGGATTCGATTCTTGTCGCCGCCGCATAGCCGGCCAGAACGGAGGAGCCAAAGCCATTCACCACGGACTGCACCAGCAGCATGCCGATGGATACAATGGACTGCTGCAAAATGGAGGGGATGGCTATTTTCACCATAGCTCCCAGAATGGCCGTGTCGTACTTTCGCACCTTTCCTTCCACGGCAAAGCCATGCAGCCTGCGCATCAGCAGACAGAAGGAAATGACAGCGGCCGTACCCTGAGCGATTACCGTGGCAACAGCGACGCCCGCCACACCTGCCCCGAACCCGATGACAAACCATAAATCCAGAAACACATTCAGCACGGAGGAAAAAATCAGCAGGCAAAGCGGCGTCCTGGAATCTCCCAGCGCATTGAACATGGAAGACAGTATATTATACATAAACAAAAAAGGCATGCCCAGAAAATAAATTCCCAGATAGGTTCCTGCCGCCGCCAGAATATTTTCCGGCGTATTCAGCCATATGAGGATCTGCCGGTTCATCAGGAAGCCGAATACCCCCAACACAATTCCCATGGCCAGAAAGGTAAGCAGCGCCGTATACACGGAGGTTTTCATCTTCCTGTCTTCTCCGGCCCCCAGATACTGGGAGGTGATAACGGAGGCTCCGATTCCCCCGCCGATTGCAATCATGACGAATACATTGGTGAGCGCATAGGAAGCTCCAACCGCCGCCAGTGCATCCTCTCCTACAAATTGTCCTACAATCATGGAGTCCACCATGTTGTAAAACTGCTGGAACAGGTTGCCTAAAATCATGGGAAGCGCAAACAGGAACAGCGTTATTCCCGGCGAATCCTCAAGCATGTTCCATTTCCTTTTTACTCTTTTTTCCATATTACCTTTGCGGTCTCAAAGCCGGAGGCCGTTTCCTTTCCCTGTCATTTTTTTTACTGCACAATATATACACCACTCTATTGTAACAACTTTTTGTCCCCTTGAAAAGAATTTATGCAAAATCTTGTGGGAGGACGGTTCTGCCGCCGGCTGTTCGTGTGTTCCGCCTGGGCGCCATGCCGGAACACACAAACAGCCGGCGGCAGAACCTGGAAGTGAAAGCAGCTGAATTTTAGGGGAGGGTGTACATGTGGTTCAGGGGGCCGTTGCCTTTTCCCAGGTCCAGGGGGGTATTAAGGGCTCCGGTCAGGTAGGTTTTGGCTTCTTTTATGCTTTGGGGGAGGCTTTTTCCTTCGGCCAGGCGGCAGGCGATGGCGGAGGAAAGGGTGCAGCCGGTGCCGTGGGTATTGGGGTTGTGGATGCGGGCGGAGGGAAAAAGGGTGGTTTGGGCGCCGTCATAAAGCAGGTCTGTGGCATCGTCCGGAAGGTGTCCGCCTTTTATGAGGACAGCGGTTCCCGTGGCATTGAAAAGGAGGCGGGCGGCTTTTTCCATGTCTTCCGGCGTGCGAATGGCAAGGCCGGTGAGGGCCTGTGCCTCGGGGAGGTTGGGGGTGATGAGGGTTCCCAGAGGGAGGAGTTCTTCTTTCAGCAGAGAAAAAGCGGGTTCTGAGAGGAGACGGCGGCCGCTGGTGGATATCATGACAGGGTCGATGACCAGGTTTTGGGGGCGGTATTGCTGCAGACCGGCGATGATTTGGGCCAGTATCGGCTCCTCCGATACCATGCCGATTTTGACGGCATCCGGATATATATCGGTAAATACGCAGTCCATCTGGGCAGCTACGAACTCCGGGGGAACGTTGTGTATTCCGTATACGCCGGTGGTGTTCTGGGCGGTCAGGGAGGTGATGACGCTGCAGGCGTACATGCCATGTACTGTTATGGTTTTGATATCGGCCTGGATACCGGCCCCTCCGCTTGGGTCGGAGCCGGCTATGGTAAGTATCTTTTTCATGGGGCTGTTCCTCATTTCGTGAAGGTATAAAGATAGTAATCGGCTTGTTTTATAATCTCCCCTTCCTGTCCGGCGGAGGAGGGGTCTTTTACACCGACTGTAGGAAAGCCGGCTGTTTTCGCCGTTTTCAGGGCGTACAGGGCATCTTCAAAAACGAAGGTTTCTTTTTTTCCGGTTCCAAGCAGGGCCAGGGCTTCTTCATAAATGGCGGGGGTGTCTTTTCCCGCTCCTGCTTGTCCGCAGGTAAGTATAAAAGTAAAGTAATGCAGCACTCCGCATCGCTTCAGGGCGGCCCGGATAAGGCTGTGATCGGTGGCTGTTGCAATGCACATTTTTATGTTTCTTTGGCAAAGCGCTTCCAGGAAGGCGGCGGCTCCTTCCTTCAGGGGGGCTTCTTTTTCATAGAAGGAGGCGATCATGGCGTTAAGCTCTTCCACTATTTTTTCAGGGCTTTCCGTAAGGGCGTAATTTTCCCGGTAATAGCAGGCGGCCTGGAGAAGGCTCATGTCGCGGAAGGTTTCACGCAGGTTTTCCCGGGGGATTTTCCCTTTTGTACGCAGGTAATCTTCCCCCAGAGTATCCCAGATGCCCATGGAGTCTAAAAGGGTGCCGTCCGCGTCAAAGATGGCTCCGCGGATGTTTGTATGCAGCAGTGCTTCCAGTGTGTCCTGCGCGTTTATCTGCAGGGCCAGTTTTTTCAGGTCTTCGCAGGACTTACGGATATCCGGGCTTGCGAAGATGGCGGAAACAAGGGCCACGCCGGCGATGCCTGTGCCTTTGAGCAAATGCAGATTTTCTTTATGGATGCCGCCTATGGCGCAGACGGGGATGGATACTGCGGCGCAGATCTTTTGCAGGGTCTCATGGGATACCGCGTCTGCGTCGGATTTGGTGGAGGTGGAAAAAACAGCGCCCACGCCCAGATAATCTGCGCCGTCTTCTTCCGCCTGGCGGGCCTGCTCCACCGTCTGCGCGGATACTCCCAGTATTTTGCCGGGGCCGATTCTGCGGCGCACATCCGCCGCAGACATGTCGTGCTGGCCCACATGGACGCCGTCCGCGCCGCAGCTGACAGCCAGCTCTACGTTGTCGTTAATGAGGAAAGGGACATGGTATCTGCGGCAAAGTTCTTTCACAGCCAGGGCTTCCTGCCGGAATTCTTCCTCCGGCAGCTCCTTTTCCCGAAGCTGGATGCAGGTGGCGCCGCCTGCCAGGGCTTCCTCCACCTGCTGCAGCAGTGTTTTTTTACCCGTCCAGGCACGGTCGGTTACGGCATAGAGGAGCAGCATGCTTCTGTCACATTTCATAGGGAACCTCCGTACAGATGATTTTTTCAGAAGCTCCGTTTTCCTGCTTTTGGAGCCGGTATTTGCGTAGCCTGGCGCCTTCCTCCAGGATTTTCCCGTCCATCAGGAAAATTTCATCTATGATTTTGCTGCGGTAGGAGGCATTGCCTTCTTTGGCGGAAAGCCTCTGATAAGCCCGTTCTCCTGCCAGCCCCATGGCACAGACGGCCGCAGCGGCCGCTTCCAGGGGCTGTTCCTGATTGGCGGTCAGGTATGCTGTCATCATGGCGGACAGCATACAGCCGGTGCCGGTCACCTTACTCATCAGGGGATGGCCGTTGCGGATGACACAGGCAAAATCACCGTCTGTTACAATATCGATTGCTCCGGTAATTGCCACTATGGCTCCTGTATCCTCTGCGAAGCGTCCGGCAAAAAGGATCGTGCTTTCCAGGTTCGCATCCGTTACCGCATCCATGCCGTCGGCATCCACGCCTCTGGCGCCTCCCATTCCCAGCGCAAGGGTTTTGATTTCGGAAATGTTCCCACGGATGGCTGTAAAATGTACTTCCTTAAGCAGTCTCCGGGCAGTTTCCGTGCGCAGCCGGCTGGCTCCCGCGCCCACCGGGTCAAGCAGCACAGGATGGCCGCAGGCATTGGCTTTTTTACCGGCAGCCAGCATGGAAGGAATCGTATTGCGGTTCAGTGTTCCGATATTGATGTTAAGGCCGCCGCAGACAGCGGTAATTTCCTCCGCTTCCTCCAAATCATCGGCCATAATCGGCGAACCGCCGCAGGCCAGCAGGATGTTGGCGCAGTCGTTTACGGTGACATAATTTGTAATATTGTGAATTAAAGGCATCTGCCCTCTTACTTTTTCCAGTTGCTCTTTCAGCATTTTTTCACCCTCGTTTTCCATAGATTTAGCTGCGCTACTCTTCATAGATGGACACGATTTCTCCATCCAGAATGCGGTTCATATTTTTTACGGCGCAGAAGTTTCCGCACATGCTGCAGGTATCCTCTTTTTCCGGCCGGGAGGATTCCCTGTAGCTCCTGGCCTTCTCCGGGTCCATGGCAAGAGAGAACATCCGCTCCCAATCCAGCTTCTTTCTGGCAAGGCTCATCTGATTGTCCCAGTCCATGGCCCCGGGTACGCCCTTGGCGATATCGGCCGCATGGGCTGCGATTCTGGCGGCAATGATGCCTTCCCTCACATCCTCCACGTCAGGCAAGCGCAGATGCTCCGCTGGCGTTACGTAGCAGAGGAAGGAGGCTCCCGCCGCCGCTGCCGCCGCCCCGCCGATGGCCGCCGTAATATGATCATAGCCAGGGGCCACGTCCGTTACTATGGGGCCGAGCACGTAAAAGGGTGCACCGTGGCAGAGGGTTTTCTGGATTTCCATATTGGCTGCGATCTGGTTAAGCGGCATGTGCCCGGGTCCCTCAATCATGATCTGTACGTCTTTTTCCCAGGCTCTTTTTGTAAGCTCCCCAAGGGTAATCAGTTCTTCTATCTGGGACGCGTCGGTAGCGTCGGCAAGGCATCCTGGACGGCAGGCATCCCCCAGGCTGAGGGTAACGTCATATTCCCGGCAGATATCCAGAATCTCGTCATAGTGCTCATAAAAAGGATTTTCTTCTCCTGTCATTTCCATCCACGCAAAAATAATGGAACCGCCTCTGGAAACGATATTGGTCAAACGCTTATTCTTCTTAAACTTATGGGCGGTTTCTTTGTTGATCCCGCAGTGGATAGTCATAAAATCCACGCCGTCACGGGCGTGCATTCTCACAATATCAATCCATTCCCCCGAGGTAATCTGCTTCAGGGGCTTATGATAATAGACCACCGCATCATAAATCGGCACGGTTCCAATCATGGCGGGGCAGTTATGCGTCAGGTAACGTCTGAACTTCCTCGTGTCGCCAAAGGAGCTTAGATCCATAATGGCTTCCGCTCCCATTTCCACTGCCTTTCGCACCTTCTCATATTCCATTTCCAAATCCGTCATGTCTCTGGATGTGCCCAGGTTCACATTGATTTTGGTTTTCAGCATGGAGCCAAGACCGTTTGGCACAATCGACTTATGCTCTTTGTTGCAGGGGATGATAATCCTGCCCTCCGCCATAAGCCTGCACAGCTCCTTCCCGGAAATATGCTCCTTTTCCGCCACCGCTATCATCTGTTCCGTGAGAAAACCTTTTCTCGCGGCTTCCATCTGTGTTGCATAATTCATACTGTTTCCTCCTGACCGTTTACTTCCTTCACAGTTTTTCTCTTTCTTTTCAGGGCCTGTGCGGCAGTGCGAATGCAGGAAACAGGAATTGCAGCAAAAGAAAATGCGGCTTTTGGCGGACGCTCACTAAAAAAACGGAGCATACCAGGATCGGTATACTCCGCTTTCATATCATGTAAGCTGTGCAACTTCTTCCTACGTTGGCATTACCCAAATCAGGTTTAAGGGTCGAAGTTGGATTACTTCCTCTCAGCCTGCTCCACAAGCTCCCCTGAAAAATATGTACTTTTTCCCGCCGGGCTTAACCGGCCTTTACGTGGAAATCATATCATGCCTGTCCTATTTTGTCAAATTTTATGACCTGCCGGTTTTTCCGGCCTTTTTTCTGATTCCCCGTCAATCTGTAACAGTCCGGACGGGCCAGAATGACCGGCAATTACAATTTTGCCCTGACGTTTTCCGGTGTTATTGCAACTACGCTCTTTTGGAAAGAACCTCTTCTTCATATTTCATTACTTCCCTGAACCAATCTCCCTTGACAGGAACATTGTTTTTCTCACAGAAGTAATCCCACACATCACCGAAGGGATAGGTTTTCATTTCTTCCTGCATTGCCATCAGTTCTGTAAACTGGTTGGTATCCTGCAGCTCCTTAAAACGCTTGTTGGGAGAAACCAGGGCGTAAAGAAGGGCCTTCTGCATATTTCTCATACCAACGGTCCACGCGGAAATACGGTTGATGCTGGCATCAAAGAAATCAAGGGCAAGAAGCACGCGGTCAATGGCGTCGTTTCTTACGATTTCCTTTGCAATTTCTCTTGTTTCATCATCAAAAAGAACTACATGGTCGCTGTCCCAGCGTACCGGCCTTGTTACATGAAGCGCAATCTTGTCATTGAACAGGAGCATGGAGGAAATTTTATCGGATACCATCTCTGTGGGATGATAATGTCCGTTGTCCATAAGGCTGATAATGCCGTTGTTTGCCGCATAATTGACGGTAAATTCACTGGATCCCACAGTGTAGGATTCCAGGCCGATGCCGAATACCTTGGATTCCAGGCACACAAGAACCTTGGTTTTATCGTAAGGGATGGAAAGGATCTGATCCAGGGAATCTTTGAATCTCGCCCTGGGCCCCAGCCTGTCGGCGGGAATGTCTTTATAGCCGTCCGGAATCCAGATGTTCATTGCGCAGGGGATTCCCAGCTCTTCTGCAAAATACTGGGAAATGCGGATGCAGGCTTTTCCATGCTCAATCCAGAAATTGCGAACTTCATCGATCGGGCTGGAAAGGGTCAGGCCGTCCACTACCTTGCTGTGGGAGAAGAAGGTGGGGTTGAAATCAAGGCCGATTCCTTTTTCCTTCGCAAAATCAACCCATTTTTTGAAATGCTTCGGCTCGATTTTGTCTCTGTCCGCAAATTCACCATCTTCAAAAATAGCATAGCTTGCATGCAGGTTCAGTTTATGCTTTCCGGGCACGAGGCTGAATACCTTATCAATATCTGCCATCAGTTCTTCCGGTGTCCTTGCCTTTCCGGGATAGTTTCCGGTAGTCTGGATTCCTCCGGTAAGAGGTCCCTTCTGATCAAAGCCGGTAACATCGTCGCCCTGCCAGCAGTGCATGGAAATCGCAATGTTTTCCAGGGTTTCCACCGCCTTGTCGGTGTCCACGCCAATCGCCGCATAAATTTCCTTTGCGGATTCATATCTTTCTTTTACGTTCATAATTATCTCCTTTCCGTCCCATGGGACGACGTGCGTTTCACACGTTTTCGACTGATGATGTAATTGGGTAACAGTTCAGATGGGTATGAATCTTTACCTCGCTTCATATTTTTTCACACCGAAGGAATCGTAAATGCAGGCGCGCACCTGGGCAAGTCCCTCAAATTTTCCGTCCTTCAGCATCTGTACCGCCAGGTTGCCGATAGCTGTCGCCTCTCCCGGGCCTGCGTAAACGCATCTTCCGGATTTATCCGCAGTCAGCTGGTTCAGATATGCCGCATTGGATCCGCCGCCCACAATATTGATGGCCGGGAAGGTTCTCCCTGTGAGCGCTTCGATTTCCCTGACGGTTTCCGCATAGCTTTCCGCCAGGCTCTGATAAATAACGGCTGCAATCTGTCCGGTTGTCTCCGGCTCTCTCCATCCATGCTTTCTGCAATAAGCCTTAATGGCCTCCGTCATATTGTCGGGCGCCAGAAAAGCGTCGTCATTCACATCCACGCGGGAAGGAAAATCGCTTTCTGCCTCCGCCATATCACACAGCTGTGCAAAGGAATATTTGTCCCCCAGCTCATGGCGCACGGACTGGATCATCCACAGCCCCATGATATTTTTCAGATAACGGAAACGGTACTCATATCCGCCTTCGTTGGTAAAGTTTCTTTCCCTGCTTTCCGGGGAACAGATTGCCTTGTCATTTTCAATTCCCATCAGCGACCAGGTCCCGGAGCTTATGTACAGGCAGTCATCGGTAAGCGCGGGTACGGAAATAACCGCGGATGCCGTATCGTGCGTTGCAGGCATCACCACTTCGCAGGTAAAGCCCACTTCCTCTTCCACCTCTTTGGAAAAAGGTCCCACCACGGTTCCCGGCATATGCAGCGGCCGGAAAACAGAGGGCTTATAGCCCAGCCGTTCAATCAGCTCATAGTCCCATTGCTTTGTTTCCGGGCTGACCAGCTGTGTGGAGGTGGCGTTGGTGTACTCGGACAGCTTATTGCCCGTGAGCAGAAAATGGAAATAATCAGGAAGCATCAGCAGCCACTCCGCTTTTTCCATATTCTCCGGCTCCTGGGTTTTCACCGCCATCAGCTGGTAAATGGTATTGAACATCTGTTTCTGGATTCCCGTCCTGGCATACAGGGCGTCCTCCGGTATGATTTTATATACCTCTTTGTCCATGCCTTTGGTTCTGCCGTCCCGGTAGCCATAGGTGTTTCCCAGGATCCTGTCCTCCCCGTCCAGAAGGACATAATCCACGGCCCAGGTGTCAATGCCCATGGATTTGGGGATTTTCCCGGCCGCCCTGCAGGCCTTCAGGCCTTCCTTGATTTCGTGGAAAAGGCGGGGAAGATTCCAGCACAGATGGCCGTCCTTTTTCTCCATGCCGTTTTCAAAACGGTATACCTCCTCCAATACGATTCTGCCGTCTTCCAGGTGTCCCAGGATATGGCGGCCGCTGGAGGCGCCTATATCCACAGCAAGATAGTACTCTGCCATAATTTTACCTTCTTTCGTCCCGATTTCACTGCTACTATTATACCTCTGCGGCGCTTATTTTTTTAGGACGGCAATTGCAAATTTACCGTCCTTATTTGCACTCCTATTTTAAAGAAACAGGAGTAAAAAATAATTTTATCTTTTTTGCTCCTGCTGCTTTTAAATATACTCTGCCTTGATTTCATCCGGCAAGATTCAATTATTTTTCCGGCTCCTCAAACATTGAGGAAGTGGGATTCAGAAATGTATTCTTAATGTTCTCCTCAACGCTCAGGCGATCGTTTATTTGCAGCAGATATTGAGGAGTCCCTCCTACAATACCATAAATCAGTGCCTGATCCTCCTCCGGGAAATTCCGAAAATAACTGCAGGTGTTACTCCACTAATGTAACTGTTCAGCCTCTTCACAGTTACCCACCAATCACATGAGATATATCCCTTTTGACGGCAAGATGGCAGAAATGGTATAATGTCAGCATAGCTGACATTATACCATGGAAAGTCGATGCGACTGACTTTCCATATGTGCATTCCGGTTTCTGCAGCCACCGCAGAAAACATGGTACTAAACTCCGCCGGAGGCCAATATACCGCAAAGCGGATATGCTGCAGCAGGCGCAGGGACAGGCTTTTAAGAGAAAACAGGCGGTCCGGGACGGGACCGGAAGGGGAAACAGATGAATCAGGAGCTGCTTGATAAGCTGAGGGTGATTTCGCCGGAGGAAAGGAAGATATTGGACGGGGAGGCCCGGGTGGAGAAGAGCATTTACACCGCGGACGATGATTTTATTGTGGACAGCAGGCAGATGCTGGATGCGGGGAAGCTGATCGATATCAGGCCGCATACGCGGTTTGTGCGTTTTCCGAAGCACCGTCATAATTATATCGAAATTATTTACATGTGCAGCGGGACGACGACCCATATAATTAATGAATCGACGCGTGTCGTATTGGATACGGGGGATTTGCTGTTCCTGAACCAGAACGCCGCGCAGGAAATTCTTCCGGCGGGGGAGGACGATATTGCAGTGAATTTCATTGTTCTGCCTGAGTTTTTTGACCGGGCTTTTCTCATGATGGATGAGCGCAGCGAGCTGCGGGAATTTCTGGTGGGTTCCCTGAAAAAGGATCGCAGCTTTACCGATTACCTGCATTTCCATGTGAGCGAGGTGCTGCCCATTCAGAACCTGGTGGAAAATCTTATCTGGTCTTTGGTGAACAGGCAGCCTAACCGGAGGAATATCAATCAGACGACCATGGGGCTTCTTTTCCTGCAGCTTTTGAACCATACGGACAAGATCAACCAGGATGATCCCGGGCAGCATGAGCAGAATATAGTATTTACGGCCATGAAATATATCGAGGAAAATTATAAGACGGCTGCGCTGGAGGAGCTGTCCGTCCGTCTTTGTGAACCTGCCTATTATCTGAGCCGGCTGATCCGCCGGATGACAGGAAAGACCTTTAAGAATTTACTGCAGACAAAAAGGCTGAACCAGTCAGCCTTTCTGCTTACCACAACAACACTTCCCGTGGAGGAAATTATTGCGTCTGTGGGATATGACAACACAAGTTATTTTCATCGGATTTTCCGGGAGCAGTTCGGCATGACGCCGCGCGCCTACCGCCTTGCCCATGAAGCTGTCAATTCTCAGGATACAGGCAGGTAATGCCGGAACGTTCAAAGGTTTCCAGCCACACATCGGAGGGCTTTTCATCGGTGACTACCACCTGAACGTGGTTGATGTCACAGATTTTGGAAAAAGCAACTCTTCCGAACTTGGTGTGATCCACCGCAAGAATACACTGCTTCGCGGATTTGAGCATGGTCTGCTTTGCCTGGGAAAAAAGTTCATTACCATCGGTAATTCCTTTTTCCATGTCCAGCCCCTTACAGGAAAGCACCACCTTCTCCACGTTGAAGGCACCCAGTCCTTCAATGGCACGGGGGCCTACCAGGGCCAGATACCCTTCCTTCAGGCTTCCGCCGGAGGAGATGATATTCCAGTCCGAAACATCGGACAGTTCCAGGATAACCTCTATGGAATTGGTGATCACGGTAAGACGTTCCTTGGCCTTGAGCGCCTTGGCAATGAATACCGCCGTGGTGCTGGGATCAAGGATGATATGATCTCCGTCTTCTATCAGGGTTTCCACGATTTTGGCTATTTTCTGTTTTCCCGCCGGATTGTTTTTCTTCCGGATATTAAAGGGCATATCCAGACTCGTATTTTCATTGAGCACCGCTCCGCCGTAGCTCTTAACGGCAAGGCCGTCCTTATCCAGCTTATCCAGATCCCGGCGTATGGTTTCCTCCGATACCTGGAATTCCTGACTCAGTTCGCTGACAATAACCTTCTTATCCTCCTGAAGCTTTTCAAGAATCAGATTTCTTCTCTCTACCGCTAACATAACCCCAAAAACCCAGCCTTTCTTTATAGTATGGATCGGCAGATCTGTTCATCCGGATGGGCAATCACAGAGGAATCCAGGTACATTCCATTGCCTGCAACAGATTGTTTTGCCTTCTCAATTGCAGATTCCACTGCCGCTACCTCCCCGGTAAGAATCAGATAGGATTTTCCGCACATTCCCTTGGCGATCCGCAGTTCGATCAGATCAACAATTGCGGTTTTGGCAGCCACATCCGCAGCAACGATTATGGATGCCGCATCATAGGTTTCCAGAATGCCGAAGGCGTTTACCTTTTCTATCTGGGTCGTTCCGTAGATGGCCGGGAAAATACTTTCATGAGGATTCCCCAGGACAAAGCTGTCAATCAGCTCCTCCTGCCGTGTCTTTTGTGCCGCCTCAACAGCCGCGTTCACCGCGCTCAGGGAACCGGTAATTAAAGCAATGTATTTTCCGGGACAGACCGTCTGTGCCTCCAGCAGTTCCACATCCGCGGTCTTTACCATCGCGTCCGCAGCGGTAATTCCTGCTGAAACCGTTTTAAATTCAATCATGCCTATTGCCTTGCTCATCTATTTCTACCTCTCATCTGCACGTCTAAACCGCTGCCAGAACCACCATGTTTTTGTCTGCTTTCATTACTTTTCCGCTGATGGATGCATGAATGGGTACGCTCAGGCCGTCCGCAGCGGATGCAATCATCTGTCCTCTGGCTACCATATCCCCCTCGGAAACCACCGGACGGGCCGGAGCGCCGATATGCTGGCTGAGCAGAATTGTAACGGTATTTACCTTTTTCACTTCATCATCAATGGGCGCTTCCCTGTCATAGGCGGAAAGTCCAAGCCTTGCCTCCAGCCTCTCCTCCGGCGCCTTGCGGTATTCCCTGGACTCCTTTACGGGAGCGGGGATTACACCTGCCGGAGGCTTTACTCCGGCATTTCTGAGCCCCGCCTTGTATTCTGCCATAAGGCTTCTGGGCGACAGGCCCTGTGGGCAGGAATACAGTTCACATAACCCGCAGGAGCTGCAGAAGTATGTATTGACAAAGGGATTGGCGTCCCGGAAATCCCGGTTCGCTGCAGCGCGCATGAATTTATGCGGCTCTATCGGGTGTCCCAGCGCATGCCTGGGGCATAAATCCGTACACATCTGGCACTGACAGCAGGCGGAAGCCGCACGTTTCAGCCCAATGGCCGGATTCAGTTTTTTCTTCTGGATCAACGGATGCTCCTCAGACAGCACAAGCACCGCATTGGTGGTTTTGGTGACCGGAAAAGCCGCCTCCCTGATATTGCCCATCATAGGGCCTCCTACCAGGAATACAGGGTTCTTTATTACAGCCCCTCCTGCAAAATCCACACATTTTTCCAAAGAGGTCCCCAGAGGGACTCTGATGGTGACAGGAGACGCCACCTCTCCCACAATGGTTACCAGCTTATCGGCAACCGGCTCTTTTTTCACCAGCGCCTTGTGGATATTATACATGGTCTCTACATTGAAGACAGCAATGCCTTCTTCTATGGGAAGTCCACCGGGCCTGACCACCTTTCCCGTCGCCTCGTAAATCAGCACCACTTCATCTCCCATGGGATATACACTGTCCAGAAGATGAAGGGATACCTTGGGAAATTTATGGATACATTCCTTTAAGGCCGCCACAGTGTCTTTATATTCTTCTTTAATTCCGACAATCGCCCTTTCGGCGCCCACGGTGTCAGCCACCAGCTGGAACGTCTCCAGGATTTCTTCCGCATGCCTTTGCAAAAGCTGTCTGTGCAGCTTCAGCAGCGGTTCACATTCCGCGCAGTTAAGCAGAATCGTCTGCGCTCTTTCGTCAATCTTCATATAAGTCGGAAAGCCGGCGCCGCCTGCACCGACAATGCCGTTATCCTTTATGATTTTGCTCAGTTCCTTACTATCCATAGCCTGCCCCACTTATTCCAACCGGCTTGCGTCGTCTATGATTCCAACAATGGCCGCATCCACAGGAGCGTCCTGCATATCACAGCCGATTCTTGCGGCGCTGCCCTGGGCTACCAGTACATATTCGCCGATTCCCGCGCCGATATTATCAATAGCCACCAGTCGGTCCGCATGACTTTTCATGGATTCCAGGGGCTCAACGATCATGAATTTATTGCCTATCAGTTTCTCACTTTTGCGTGTGGAAACTATGCTTCCTGTTACCTTTCCTACTATCATAGCGCTCCCCTTATTCCATAGTTCCCGGTATCCTTTTTAATAAGAAAGAATACCGGGAGAACCTTCAGATAATTTTCACAGTGTCCCCGGTAGCGATTTTACTCGCGTTGGCTTCATCCGTGTCAATATGCATTTCCAGCGTGAAGCTGTCGTCCACGCGGATCTTCACATGGTCAAAAACAGTTCCTCTTTCGTTATCCGCTTTCACGGAAACATAGTCGCCGTCCTTTACTCCGGCAGCCTGTGCATCGCGGGGAGACATATGTATGTGCCTCTTTGCAACAATGCATCCTTCATCCAGATATACGGCGCCTTTGGGGCCTACGACTGCAATCGCAGCGCTTCCCGCCACATCTCCGGACTCCCGCAGAGGAGCCTTAATGCCCAGCTTCATCGCATCTGTCGCGGAAATCTCCACCTGGGAGGCTTTCCTGACCGGACCCAGGACCCTTACGTTTTCTATCGCCCGCAGCTTCAGGCCCACTATGGTAACCTGTTCGTTTGCCGCAAACTGGCCGCCCATCAGATCCTTTTTTTTGGTCAGATGATATCCGGGACCAAAGAGCGCTTCCACATGCTCCTGGGTAAGATGTATATGTCTGGCGGATACGCCCACGGGAACCATATAGCCGTTTCCGGCATTTTCTTTCTTTTCCATGGCTTCCATTACCATTCTGGTAATCAGTTCAATTTGATTCGTCTCCACAGCCACACCCACTTTTCTTCGTAATCCGGAAACCGGGCCGGACAGAGAATCCTGTCCGGACTGATTTCCTGCCTTTCAGGTAAAATTAGTTTACAGCAGCTCAGTTGGCTGAACCGCTATCTTATTTCACCTTAGGCAGAATCATCTCAACGTCGGTGTGAGGTCTGGGGATTACATGGGTAGCCACTAATTCGCCCAGTCTGCCTGCGCTGCTTGCGCCTGCTTCCACTGCGGACTTCACGGCTCCTACATCGCCGCGCACCATAACGGTTACCAGTCCGGAACCGATCTTCTCTGTGCCTACCAGCGCTACGTTAGCCGCTTTGCACATTGCATCCGCTGCTTCAATTGCTGCAACAAGTCCTCTTGTTTCCACCATTCCCAATGCTTCCTGTGACATTCTTTTTTCCTCCTTTTTCACTGCAGGCTCTTCTTTAACCTGTGCCTTTTCGGGTTTCTGTGCTGTTTTTGCTGCTGTCCTGCGGGCCGTTTTGATAGCTCCGCCAGAGACTGTTTCGGATTGTGTTGTCTTATCTTTATTGCTGTCCGGCATGACTTCCTCCTTGCTGCCGCTCACACGGCAATGCCGCCCGATGCGGCATTAAACCAGGCTTTAAACCTCCTGGAGATAGCTTTCATCGGAAGGCTCACTGTCCTTAAAGCGGCTTGCACTGCGCTCCACCAGTCCGACGATCTCTTCATGGGGGTTGGCAATCACGCCGAAAGCTGCCAGAGGCTTTAACGCCTGTGTCCTGGCTGCCTCCACAGCGGCCGTAACCGCCGCCACTTCGCCTTCCACTATGATGGTTACAAGTCTTCCGCCCAGTTTTCTCTCCCAGGTTGACAGGGTTACGTCCGCGGACTTGCACATGATGTCAAGGGCGTCCATCGCCGCTACCACTCCTGTTATTTCTATCAGGCCATATGATTTCCCCATGAACATTCTCTCCTAATTGTTAAATGGAAGGCAGAATTTTTTCCACGTCGGTATGAGGCCTGGGGATTACATGAGCCGCTACCAGCTCGCCCAGCTTGCTTGCCGCTGCAGTTCCGCTTTCCACAGCAGCCTTTACAGCTCCTACATCGCCGCGTACCATAACGGTTACCAGACCGGAACCGATTTTCTCTGTTCCCACAAGTCTTACTTCCGCAGATTTGGTCATTGCATCCGCTGCTTCAATCGCTGCGGTAAGACCTCTTGTTTCTACCATTCCCAATGCTTCCTGTGCCATTTTTAATTTCCTCCGCTTATACTGAATAATTGTTCAAAGTTTGTAACTGTTCTGTCCTCTCACAGTTACCTGAGTCTTCATTGTCTATTGTACTGAATCCGGTTATGACTTGTCAAATGCGCAAAGCTTGAGCATTTTTTCCGTATCCTCCGTGGGCCTGGGGATGATATGCTTCTGCACCACTCCCGTAAGGCTGCGGGCCACGCGTTCTCCCGCTTCCATCGCCGCTTCCACATCGGAAACGCTTCCCCTGAATTTGATGGTAACCAGAAGAGGCACCGGAAGGCTGTCGGCGTTGGCCGGCTTGTTCTTATCAAAAGGCTCCAGCCACACATTGCCTGCCTTACATCCGGCATCCGCCGCCATAAAGGCGCATACCAGACCAAATACTTCCAAAATTCCTACGGCTTCCCCCATGGGCTTCGCCTCCTACCTGTCGTTACTTGTTGATGATTGCTATCTTCAGGCCGCTCATCGCCAGGTTAGTCCTGTGCGCTTCGTTGATTTCCTCCAGCGGGAAAGTATGTGTAATCAGCTTCTCGATGGGGATGCCCGCCTTCTTTGCGCTCTTTAAGAACTCAAAGGTGGTGGCATAATCGCGAAGGGTATATACCCAGGAGCCTACGATGGTGATTTCCTTGGAGCAGATATCAAAGTGCGGGTTGATGGTGGCGTCGCCGCCGTTAATGAAAAATCCAAGCTCGCACAGTCCGCCGCCGTTGCGGATGAATTTATAAATATTGGCATGTGCCATGGGAGAACCGGTACACTGGAAGGCAAAATCCGCCAGATGTCCGTCAAATTTGGCTTCCACAGCGCCTGCAAGGGCTTCGATTCCCTTATGGTCCTTGAAGTTAACCGTATCGGATGCGCCCATTTCCTTTGCGAATTCCAGACGTTTTTCCTCTCCGTCCACCGCTACAATGTGATTGATTCCCATCGTACGCAGGATAGCGATGCAGATCAGGCCGATAGGTCCGCAGCCCTGCACTACCACTCTGCTGTTAAAACGGAGGATTCCTGTGGATTTCGCTCTTTCCACCGCGTGGATGAGAACGGCGCAGGGCTCAATGAGGATTCTGGAATACAGATCCAGATCGCTTACGTTGAACACGGTAGAGCCTCCGCGGATAAACAGGTAATCTGAAAACCAGCCGTTTAAATGGATATCATCGTCCGGAAGCAGGCCGTATACATCGGCGCCGCCCACGTTCTGTCTGTTCAGGTCATACATGGTGATATCCGGGTTATCCTTGAAAATCATACAGGTTACGACCTTGTCGCCTATCTTAAGGTCTTTTCCTGCGCTGTCTTTTTTAACGTTCTTTCCCATTTTGACAATTTCGCCGGTTCCTTCATGGCCCAAAGCCACGGGAATCAGTCCGAAGGGATCCTTCTTGAATTCGTGTGCATCGGTTCCGCAGATACCGCAGCCTTCCACTTTTACAAGAATATCGTCGTCTCCCACTTCGGGGATGGGGAATTCCTTCACATCGTAATGCTCCAGGCTTGTCAGCATGGCCACATGCGCCGTCTTCGGGATTGCTCCCGCAGGAGCGCTTCCTGCGCCGCTGTTCGCCGCAGGCTGTCTGCCTTCCATGCTGTTGAGGACCTGTCTTACGATTTCTTCTATATTCGTTGCATTAACGTCCATTTTTCCTTCCCTTTCTGCCCTGTCGTATACGATTTTCAATCCTACGGCTTCTATCGTACGATTCCTATCGTATGCACAGGCTGTCTGACATTACACATCTTCTTCTCTTGGTGAAGGTGCTTGTGCTGGTAAGTCCTTCCCCGGTCCTGCTGGCGATGGTAAAGGTACAGAAGCCTTCGCCGCCGAAGCCCAGTGCCGCATAAGAAGGTGCGTTCTTAACCAGAATAGCCGTATCGATCGCTCTGGCATATTTGGTGATGTTGTCTATATTCTTGGAATGGATATGGGCGGAATGTCTGTTGCCGTGCTCCAGCCATACAGCCTTCTCCACAGCGTCGTCAAAATCCTTTGCCCTTACCAGGCCCAGAATCGGCATCATCAGCTCCTCCGAAATCAGCGGATGCTCCTTTTCCCCTTCGAATACGATGCAGCGGATGTTCTCCGGCGCCTGTATCCCAATCATGGAAAGAAGGGTTCTGGCATCTCTGCCCACGCACTTGCGGTTCAGTCCCTTGGGTGTGAGGACGGTGGCCGTCAGCTTATCCTGCTCCTCTTTGGAAATCAGATAGCAGCCCTGCTCGCTGATCATGTAATTCATCAGCTCATCAGCGATGCTGTCCACAGCAACGATTTCCTTTTCTGCAATGCAGGGAAGGTTATTGTCAAAGGTACAGCCATTCACGATGTCCGCCGCCGCTTTTCTGATATCGGCTGTTTCGTCCACCAGCGCGGGAGGATTTCCTGCGCCTGCGCCGATTCCCCTTTTACCTGAGGAAAGGACTGCGGTAACCACGCCGGGACCGCCTGTTGCGGCAATCAGCGGGATATCCTTATGCTTCATCATGATATTGCTGGTTTCCAGTGTGGGCTTGAACACGGTACATGCCACATTATCCGGGCCGCCAGCTTCCAGGGAAGCTTCATTTACCAGATTGATGGCAAAAATGGAGGTCCTGATGGCCTGGGGATGGGGGTTGAATACCACCGTATTCCCTGCGGCTATCATTCCTATGCTGTTGCACAGGACGGTTTCACTGGGGTTGGTGCAGGGAGTGATGGCGCCGATTACGCCGAAGGGGCCCATTTCAATCAGGGTAAGCCCTCTGTCTCCCGACCAGGCTGTTGTTGTAATATCTTCCGTACCAGGCGTTTTGTCTGCCAGAAGATGATGTTTCAGAATCTTATCGCCCACATTGCCCATACCGGTTTCCTCCACTCCCATACGGGCAAGGATTTCCGCGGCTTCGTGGGTTTTCTTACGGATATTGGAAACGATCTGTTCCCGCTGGTCCATGGTCATGCGGCGGACTGTTTTCTCCGCCTCTTTGGCAGCTTCGATGGCCTGGTTCATATCATTGAACACACCGTGCTGCGCTGACTGGGCCGTTCCGGAGAGCTGCATCCTGGCAACTACTTCCTTCACAATATCCTGTACCATACTTTCATTTACAGGCACGAGATTACCTCCTTTAACATGGATGCTCCGTAAGCCGCAAGGGCCGTGTCCTGTTCGGCGGTTCCGCCGCTGACACCCAGAGCTCCTATGATCTTACCATTTACCATAAGCGGTTCTCCGCCGCCGAAAATCACAATCCTGCCGCCGTTGGTATGCTGGATGCCATAAAGCGGGGCACCCGGCTGGCTGAGTTCTCCCAGCGCCGCTGTGGACATCTGGAACGCTATGCTTGTATAGGCTTTATTCACAGCCACATCCAGACTTCCTATGTAGGCCCCGTCCATGCTGCGCACAAGCTTCGGATGGCCGGCCTCGTCGGCGATGGCCGTAACCACGCGCATCCCAAGGCTTTCCGCTCTTTCCTCCACCTTTGCCGCCAGCGCTTGTGCCAGCTTCAGCGACATGTGCGCCGCGCTGCCGGTTTCAGAAAGGACCCTGCGGACAGTACTTGCAATCAGATTTTCATCCATTATTTCATTTGCTCCATAACCTTTTTTACGATTTCAGCAACCATTTCTTCGCTCACTTCATTGGAAGCAGGCGCGGGTGAGGATACGGAACCGCAGCCGTTGCCGCAGTTGTGGCAGTTCTTTTTGCCCTTATTCTGGCACAGGTCAGCCGGATGTTTTCCGGGAAGGCCCATTTTTCTTCTGATTTCATACAGCTTCTCAATGGTGTTCTTATCGAATTCCTTCGGGCCGCCCAGCATTTTGGACTTGTAAAGAAGCTCCGCATAGAATTCAACGGATTCCATTTTCATATAAGCTGCGGTCAGGTCCGTGCTCCAGGTAAGGGCGCCGTGGCTTTCCAGCAGAACCGCATCATAGTAAGGAAGATATTTCTCCACATTATCAGGAATTTCCATCGTGGAAGGCGTACCGTACTCAGCAATCGGAACACATCCCAAGGCGATAACGGCTTCGGGCATGATGGGCTGTGTCAGCGGAATGCCTGCAATAGCAAAGGAGGTTGCAAAGGTAGGATGGGCATGTACTACTGCTCCCACATCGGGACGCTTCTGGTAAACACGCATATGCATCTTGATTTCGGAAGAAGGACGGAAGCCCTTGTTTGCCTGGATTACATTGCCCTGCGCGTCAACCTTGCAGATAAAATCGGGTGTCATAAAGCCCTTGGAAACACCTGTGGGTGTGCAAAGGAATTCATTGTCGTTCAGCTTTACTGAAATATTGCCGTCATTGGCAGCCACCATATTACGGTCATAAATTCTCTTTCCGATGTCGCACATCAATTTCTTAAGTTCGTACTCGTTCTGCATTGTTTCCTCCATTCTGCCGCCTTCCCGCGGCGTAAAAAAAATATGTTCGCACTTTGTGCGGATTTTGTATGGAAAAGCCCTGCTTTTCCATTTTTCATACATGCTGACTGTCCGCTTTGTTAGCTCGTGTTCATTATAGTCCTAAATACAACACATGTCAACATTTTACCTGTGGTTTTTATTTGTTTTTATAGGTTTTTCAGCTGTTGTTTTTGTTGTTTGTATGTATTTCTTCTGTCTGTTCCTCATTCAGATAATCCAGGATATCCGAAACTCCGGTTCCGGCCTTGGAATCCACGAAAAAAATCTTTTTACAGCCGGACAGCCGCAGCCATCTGGCCGATCGCTCCGGGTTCGCCTTCGGGTCATTGATCTGGGTTACAATTCCCACCACTTCCCGGTTCACCATGCAGGTTATGTTGGGCGGATACAGGGAATAGGGCTCCGTGGCCGCCAGAAGAAGTCCCACCACATCCGCTTCATAGGAATAGAGCGCCAGCGCGTAACCCAGCTCATGGGTCTGGGCATATTCTCCGGGCGTATCTATGATGCATTCAAAATAATTCACATACTGCGTTTTATGATATTTGATTTCTTCGCCCTTCAGCGCCTGTGTCAGCGTTGTCTTTCCCGCGCCGCTCCTGCCGATAAGTATTATTTTTTTCATGTTCTTGTTATGCTGCAGACCTCATAGCCCAGCTTATTCTCCGTATATTCCAGAATCGCCGTGGTGGATGCCTCCACCTGGGAAACCGTGCCGGTCACAATGAGGGAGCCGCTGAAGCGGTCCACAAAGCCCAGATCCACGCCGGAAGATTTGATGGCAATGTCCGCCATGATAATCGCTGTCTCCGCAGGGGTTACCGTCATGATGCCGATGGCCGCCCGGTTCAGCTCCACCTTCGGGTCCAGTCCCAGCTTTTCGTACAGCTCACCGTCAGGATTGGCAATGATATGGGCAAGCGTTATCTGTTTTCCCGGAACCAGCTCCTGCACGATTCTCTGTTTTTTTTCAGAATCATATTGTTGAAAATTCATGTACTGCGTGCCTCCATTTTTCCTTCCGTCATCCGCCGATATGGCATTCCAGGCTGCTTACGCGCTCCACCGTGCGTTTCAGCTGCGCCATATGCTCATTGGTGGGAGGCAGGATATCCTTCATGAGATATTCCCGGTTCAGTCCGTCATATTTATCCTGTCCCAGCCTGTGGTAAGGCAGGAGATGGATGCGCTTCACGCCGGGAAGCGCATCTGAAAACCGGGCGATTTCCTCAATTTCCCTCTCCGTATCATTAAAGGTGGGAATTACGGGGACGCGGATAATCAGCTCTGTTTTGCCGCTCTGCGCCACCTTCCTGGCGTTTTCCAGCATCAGTTCGTTCCCCTTGCCGGTAAACTCCTTATGCTTTGCACTGTTGATATGCTTGATATCCATCAGATACTGATCCAGCCAGGGCAAAAGCTTTTCTATGGTTTCCATGGGAGCGCAGGCCATGCTTTCCATCGCTGTGTTGATTCCCTCTTCCTTGGCCGCCCGAAGCAGCGCCGCTGCAAATTCCGCCTGGCAGAGGCTTTCTCCGCCGGAAAGCGTGAGGCCGCCGCCGGAACGTCTGTAGTACGGCCGGTCCTTTACCACGGTTTCCATGACCTGACGGACAGTTACATCTTCGCCGATGATTTTCGGTTTACCCTGTACCATCATGGTCTGCACCGCATATTCCTGGGATTCCGGATTGCAGCACCACCGGCACCGAAGTACACAGCCTTTTAAAAATACAATGGTGCGGATTCCCCTGCCGTCATGGATGGAATATCTTTGTATGTCAAAAATCCGGCCTGTTGTGTCCAGGTAGTCCATCGTTTATTCCTCTTTTCTTCTTTTCTCAGAAGCCCTGCTCCGTCCTGCGGATAATATCATCCTGAAGGGAGCGTGACAGCGTGGTAAACAGGGCGCTGTAGCCCGCCACACGCACGACCAGATGCTTGTAATTCTCCGGGTGCTTCTGTGCGTCAATCAGGGTATTTTTATCCACCACATTGAACTGCATATGGCTGCCCTTCTGGTCAAAATAGGAACGGATGAGAGCCACGAAATTATTCAGTCCTTCATCACCGCTGAGGGCGGAGGGGTGGAATTTCTGGTTAAGGAGCGTTCCGTTGGAGGCAATGCCGTGATCCAGCTTGGAAACGGAATTGGCCGTAGCCGTCGGCCCGTTCACATCCTTGCCCGCGGTTGGGGAAACACCATCCGCCACCGGGGTATGGGCCAGACGTCCGTCGGGCGTAGCGCCGGTCTGCGCTCCCAGAGGCACATTGGCGGATACAGGATACAGACCCGCCTGGAAGGTGCCGCCTCTCGGGTTGCGGTAATTCTGTAAAGGTCTGGTGTAGGTATAAGCCACTTCCCTGGCAAACAAGTCCACCTCTTCCAGATCATTGCCGAATTTGGGAACCTCTTCGATCATATCATACAGTTTTTCGCACAGCTGTCTGTCTTTGTCGGAAAGCTGAGTGTCCACGATGCCCTTCACAATGCCTGCAACCTGAGCCTCGCTGGGCTTCTGTCCCGCTTTCTGCAGCTCTTTGATAATTTCACCGGTCATCTCCGAAACGGTGATGGAGTCAAAGCCCTTTCCAAAATTCAGGGCAAGCGCTCTCTTGTATTCCGCAAGCGTCACCTTATTTTCTTCAAATACCAGCTTTCTTATGGCAAACAGGGAGTCTGCCACATTGGCAATCCCAAAGCCCTGAGGGCCTGTGAAATTGTAAACAGCGCCGCCCTCCTGTACTGTTTTTCCACGCTTCAGGCAGTCGTCCACCATGCTGGAAAGGAACGGCAGCGGACAGCGGTCCGCATGGGCTGTATCAATAGCATTGTCCGCGTTTACCAGCAGGCTGATGCAGTACTCCATCTGTTTCTTATAGGCGTCAAAGAACTGATCGAAGGTGGTCATATCCTCCACGGCCCCTGTCTGCAGGCCAACCTGCTCTCCCTTATCCCTGCCGTTGGAGAAAACAAGCTCCAGCGGACGGCACATGTTAAAGAACGCCGCATCATGCCAGCCTTCTGTTTTTCCCGCCTTCTGCGGTTCCACGCAGCCAATGATGTTGTAGGTCCTGGCATCCTCCAGCGTCAGTCCCCTGTTCATCAGGGAAGGGATGATCACTTCGTCATTATAGTAGGCCGGAAGCCCGATTCCGGTTCTTGTCAGCCTGGCCGCCTCCACAAGAAGCTCATGGGGCGTGCAGTTCCAAACCCTGACGGACAGGGACGGCTGGGGAAGGAACACATGGGCGGATGCCCAGATGCACAGGAAGGAAAGATCGTTGGTCACATCCCGGCCGTCTTCATCCTGGCCTCCCACAATCAGGTTCTGGAACAGGCTGTAGCCCGCAAAGCCTTCTGCGCTGGCCGCGTCTCTGGCCTTGTTCAGGTCATTCAGCTTCACCCAGATGCAGTCAACCAGTTCCTGAGCCTGATCCCTGGTAATCCTGCCTTCGTCCAAATCCTTTTTATAATAAGGATACATGTACTGGTCAAAGCGTCCCGGAGAAATGGAGTGTCCGCTGGATTCCATCTGTAAAAGCTGCTGGATGAACCAGAAGCTCTGGCAGGCTTCCTGGAAGCTGCGCGCCCCCTTTGCGGGAACCCTCTCACAATTGGATGCTATCTGTAAAAGCTCCTGCTTTCTTTCCGTATCCGTACACTCCTGCGCCTCTTTCGCGGCAAGCGCCGCATAGCGGCCCGCGTAACCGATTACGGCTGCACAGCTCATAATCACAGCCTCCAGGAAGCAGTGCCTTCTGGCATAATCTCCGTCTCCCACGCTGCAGCCTGCCAGTTCGGCGGCCGCTTCCCTGATAATGCCTTCCAGACCGATTTCCAGCACCTTATCATACTGCACGGTAACATGTCCCACGCCATTATAAAAATAGTTGCCCGGCGTAAAAATATTATGTTCAATCGCCCTGGCGGCTTCGGGCGCCATATAGGAAAGCGCCAGTTCGCTGGTGGTTTTTCCCTTCCAGTATTTATGTACCTCTGCCAGCTGCTTCTTCGTTTCTTCTGAAATGTAGAAGGGATCGGCGCTTCTTTTTTCTATTGTGTCGAATTCCGCTTCCAGCCATTCATAGGAAAATTCGGGAAAGGTCTGGCAGCCCCTGGGCGCCAGCGTGGAGCTTCCCACGATCAGCTCCTCATCCCTTATGGTAATGGGGATATTGGCCAGAATGTGCGCGAAGGCTTTGGCCCTGCGCATGATAATCGGCTCCCCTTCCGTTTCCTTGTAGCTTTCCGTCAGCAGCACCGCCCTGGCCGGTTCGATTTCCGGCATGTTGCGGTACAGATTTTCAACCAGTCTGGTAATGCGTTCCGACTTGGCCGTAGGATTGTTGTTGAATTTACTGCTCATCCCTGCTTTCCCTCCATATTTCTCTTCCGGGGCAGGGGCTGTACATGCTGTACATATAGGAGGTTCCTGCTCCGAAAGGCACTGTATCTACTGTGTATCGTTGTTTTATGTTGTTTTCGGCATATATTTCGCCTTATTTTTGTGGTTTTCCAGATTCAGTATAGTTCTTTCCAGGGAAAATGTCAATAAATACCGCATATTCAGCCGTGTTTTTTTGTTGTTTTATTTGTCAGCACTGTTGTTTTTTTGTAACAGTTCAAATGTATTTCTTATAGAGTGCAGATAAAAGGCGTGTCAGGGATCAGCTGAGCAAGTACCTGGGCTGTTGCGTTTATCCTGAATGCAGGGCCGCACAGCCAATAGCCAATCGTAAACAGAGATATTGTTTCTTTTCTTATATATTCTCTACGAAGCGTAGGTTGCATTCCATCCTGTCATCCATTATCCTTGATTTACAGGGAAGCCGGCACTTCCAAAATATATCGCGCTGTAAAGTACAGCTGAAAGGATAAAAAAATGGATCATTATATTACCGGAAATGCAATCCGTGAACTCCGGGAAAAGAAAAAAATCACCCAGAAAAGTCTTGCGCAGACTCTGGGTGTCAGTGACAAAACCATCTCAAAATGGGAAACAGGCAAAGGCTATCCCGATATCAGCCTCCTGGAGCCTCTGGCTGCAGCGCTGGATATTTCTGTCGCAGAGCTATTGAGCGGGGATTATGTGACCAATCAGAACAAAATGGGAAATATGCTTCGCAGTGTTTTTTATGTATGTCCCGTTTGCGGCAATGTCATTCATACGCTTGGAAAATGCGTGGTAAGCTGCTGCGGCATTACACTGCCTGCACAAGAGGCGGAGGAAACGGACGATGCACACAGTTTCTTAATCGAACAGGTGGAGGATGAGTCCTTTGTTACCGTTGCGCATGAGATGTCAAAAGCACAGAGACTGTCTATATAACTGTGTATTGTA
>NZ_KE992696.1:16891-26085 GCF_000466465.2 Clostridium sp. KLE 1755 | reverse complement strand
AACTTTTTTTGTTTCTTTCAAGTTGTTGTTCCATCGCATCTGCGGTGGAGTTTTATTATAGCATCATGTTTCGTCAAATGTCAACATCTTTTTTAACTTATTTTTACAAAAGTTTTTCATATGTTTTCCATCTGGCAAAAGTGCGAAAAAAAAGAAATCTCAATCACTTAAGATTCTTTTTCCGCGAAGCTATAATCAGCTTCCCTTATATCGGTAAAGGGAACGGAGAAAGAGGGATTTGAACCCTCGCGCCGCTATAAACGACCTACACCCTTAGCAGGGGCGCCTCTTCAGCCTCTTGAGTATTTCTCCACAGAACTGAACTAATCCTCTACCAATATGAAGTGAACGCACCCTTAGGTGACGCAAAAGTTATTATACATAAGCTTCCACAGTTTGTCAATTCTTTTTGGGAAGTTTTTTCATATAATGTTGTATTACGCCTTTTCGGGGTTATTTTGAGTATATCCAATAATGGTTTCATCTATACGTCTTCTTACTTCTTCTGCAATCTGTGTTGTCTTCATATCTTTATATTCCTCGTAATACATGGGTTTCAAATAGAAGATCTTCACGGTAACAGGACGGATGCTGTTTTCATCAAAGGGAATAAACGAATCAATCAGGGCACAGGGGACTATGGGGCATCTGGCTTTCATTGCGCTTTTAAAGCTGCCGCCTTTAAATTCCAGGGTATGGTTGCCCTGTCTGCTTCTGGTGCCTTCGGGGAAAATAATGAAGTTGCGTCCCTGTTTGACTTCTTCCGCCATTTTCTGGATCACTTTCATTGACTGTCTTAAATCCTCCCTGTCAATGGTAAGGGCCCCGAGAGCCTTGCGGACCTGTTTGAGGAGAATGATATTGGCCGCTTCTTTTTTCATGACAAAGGCAAAGGGCCTGGGACAGGACTCCAGGAATACAAGCCCGTCAAAAAGGCCCTGATGGTTGGGGAACATGATAAATCCGTCTTTATCCGGTAAATTCTCCAGGCCATGGGCTTCTATTTTGACGCGGCCGGCACGGTTAGCTGCAAGCGTTGTCTTCTTCGCCCAGCGGAAACCTTCCTCATAACTGATGTTTTCATGGATGCTGCACCACCAGATGCGGCCAAAGTAGTAAAAGGCTTTAAAGAAAAGTCTGAGGACCATCAAAGCTATTCTCATAATATCTTTCTCTTTCTTATCTTTATTTTATTCGGTACGGTATTCTTCCAGGGCGGTTTCATAAAGGTTATTTCCCACACTGTCCATTACAACGATTACTGGAAAGTCCTTTACCTCCAGCCGGCGGACAGCTTCAGTGCCCAGATCTTCATAAGCTATCACCTCTGAGCATATAATGGATTTAGAAAGCAGGGCGCCGGCTCCCCCTACGGCAGCAAAGTAAACGGCGGTATTCCTGATCATTGCCTGTTTCACCGCTTCCGTTCTTTTCCCTTTTCCAATCATTCCCTGTAACCCCAGATCCAGAAGCGCGGGGGTATACTTGTCCATGCGGCTGGCCGTGGTGGGACCGGCGGAACCAATAGGGCGTCCCTGCCTGGCGGGAGATGGTCCCATATAGTAAATCACGTTTCCTCTGATATCAAAGGGAAGACTTCCGCCCTTCTGCAATGTCTCATACATCCTTTTATGAGCGGCATCTCTTGCCGTATATATTGTTCCCGTCAGGTAAACGTAATCTCCTGCCCTCAGGGCGGCCGCTTCCTCTCTGGCAAAGGGCACTTTCATATGTTTTTCCATGGCAATCTCCTTCCGGATAACGGTTCTCTTCTTATTATATAATGTAACATCAGCAGATATTGTATTACCTGCGCGAAGAACTACCATATAATGGGTATTATATGGTGCGTACTGAATGGCGGTTGACGTGACAGCAGATATTAACGGCTACAGGAAGCCCCGCTATATGGGTCGGGTATGTATTAATTTTCACTCCCAGCGCGGTGGTTGTTCCGCCCAGCCCGCCCGGTCCGATTCCGGTTTTATTGATTTTTTCCAAAAGTTCATCTTCCATTTCTTTTATATAAGGTATGTTTGATGAATCATCCAACGGTCTGGTGAGAGCCTGTTTTGCCATGAGAGCACATTTTTCAAAGGTTCCTCCGATACCGACGCCTACCACCATGGGCGGACAGGCATTGGGTCCGGCATCACGCACCGCGGTAAGAATTGCATTTTTTACCCCTTCCATGCCGTCTGCGGGCTTCAGCATAAAAACACGGCTCATGTTTTCACTTCCGAAGCCTTTGGGGGCTACGGTTATTTTGACCTGTTCACCGGGAACTATGCTGTAGTGGATGATTCCAGGAGTATTGTCTTTCGTATTTTCACGAAGGAGCGGATCTCCTACAACGGATTTTCTCAGATAGCCTTCCGCATAGCCCTGCCTGATTCCTTCGTTTACCGCATCCTCAAGAATCCCTCCTTCAAAATGGACATCCTGGCCTATTTCCAGGAATACGACGGCCATGCCAGTGTCCTGGCAAATGGGGATCCGGTCCTGACCGGCAATCTGCAGGTTCTCCTGCAGTTGTCCCAAAACCTTCTGTCCCAGCGGTGATTTTTCACAGCGGGCGGCATTTTCCAGCGCCTTTGCCATGTCAGATGTCAGAACATGATTTGCTTCTATACACATTTCTTTTATATTATCGGTAATTTCCGATAGCTGTATTGTTCTCATCAGTCCAATCCTTTCCTGTGTCCGTACTGCTGCGATTGTTCTCATTATATTATAGTTTTATTTTCTTGTCATCAGCGTTTTCGGGGCACAACGCTGATTTGCTCTTGTGGGCCGTCTGCAGTTGTCATAGAATAGGAAGAAAGAAAAGGCTCTGAAAGGTGGAATTACGATGGATAAGAAGGCGCTTCTAATTAAGACAATGATCAGTTATTATGCAAATGATCCCTGCCGGATACAGCATTTCATAAAGGTGCATGATTTTGCGGGCGTCATAGGAAAATTGGAGAAGCTTGGGGATGAGGAACAGAATATTCTTGAGATTGCCGCGATTGTACATGATATCGGAATTAAGGTAAGCGAAGAAAAGTACGGGAACGCGGATGGAAAGCATCAGGAGCTGGAGGGGCCGGTCATTGCCAGGGCAATGCTGGAAACGCTGGATTTTGAGGATTCGGTGATTGACAGGGTGTGTTATCTGATCGCACATCATCATACTTACACGGACATCAACGGTTTGGATTATCAGATTCTGGTGGAGGCTGATTTTCTGGTAAACCTATACGAAGGAAATGAGTCAAGGGAAACGGCCGGACAGGTCCTGCGGCGCATCTTTCGCACCGAAAGCGGCAGACAGATATGCGCCGACATGTTCGGCCTTTCCCTGGATCCGGAGGCTACGCGGGAATAATTTCTATCCAGTAGCCGTCAGGATCGGCTATAAAATAGATTCCCATAGCCTCATTTTCAAAGCAGATGCAGCCCATTTCCCTGTGCTTCGCATGGGCAGCCTCCATGTCATCAACAGCAAAGGCCAGGTGGAATTCGTTGTCTCCCAGATCATAGGAATCTTTTTCCCAGTCTCTCAGCCAGGTCAGCTCCAGCTGATGAGGCGTAACACCATCGGTCAGGAATGCAAGGATAAAACTCCCGTCGGAGGCTTCTTTGGTGCGGGCGGCCTTCAGGCCAAGAGCCTCTTCATAAAAACGGAGTGATTTATCCAGATCCGTTACGTTTAAATTGTTATGGGCAAAACTGAATTTCATATTGGCTCCTCTCTGCGCAATGCTGCGCGTACAGTTTCTGATATGTGCATTTTATACGGAGCGGGTGTGTATTGCAACCTGTTTTTTTGGAATGACATTTCAGGAAAAGAGCTTTATACTATTGTAGTGATGGGGTTATGCAGACTTATTTTCAGACTTAAGATAAAGGAGAGTTTTTTTCATGCACACGTTAGTAGTTCTTATTGTTGTTGTTTTGCTTTTATTTCTGCTTTATATGATCTTGATTATGCCAAGGCTGCATAAGCCGGACTGCAGCGCACTGCTTCATCAATATTATGCGCACCGCGGGCTTCACGATTTGGAAGCCGGAGTTCCGGAGAATTCCATGAAAGCATTCAGGCTGGCCATTGAGAAGGGGTTTGGCATGGAAATGGATGTGCAGCTTTCAAAGGACGGCATTCCGGTGGTTTTTCATGATGCTACCCTGACACGTATGTGCGGTGTGGAGAAACGGGTGAATGAATTGACCCTGGCGGAGCTTAAGCAGCTTTCCCTGGCAGGGACGCAGGAGCGGATCCCTACTTTTCAGGAATTCCTTACTCTGGTAAACGGGCAGGTTCCTCTTATCATTGAAATCAAAATGGATAAGAGGGATGACAGGATTCCTGAGGCAGTCAATGAACAGCTGAGGGGATACCAGGGCGTTTACTGTATTGAATCTTTTCATCCTTCCGCGCTTATCTGGTACAGGAAGCACCGGCCTGATGTGTTCCGGGGGCAGCTTTGCACGAATTTCAACAAGGAAAACAAAAATTGCAGCCTTCCTTTTTTCCTGTTGAGCAAAATGCTTTCCAACATTGCGGCCAGGCCGGATTTTATTGCTTACAACTGGCTTTACCGGGATGATTTGTCAAGAAGGATTTGCTGCGGCTTCTATCATGCGCTTTCGGTGGGATGGACAATCCGTTCCCAGAAAGAAATGGATGAATGCCGGAAGGACTTTACATTGTTCATTTTTGAAGGTTTTATACCGGAAGGGGATGCCTGATGCAGGAGCGTCATTTTATCTTTGATATCGACGGAACGTTGATTAATACGGAAAAGGCTATTATAAAAGGGCTTCAGGAGCTGCTGTTGGAAGAAAAGGGGAGCCAATATGCGCCGGAGCAGTTATATTTCTGTCTGGGAATCCCGGGGAGCCAGGCTCTGGCACAGCTGGGGATTGATGATGGAATTCCTGAGAAGCTGAAAAAATGGGATGCCTTCTATAATTCGCATGCCAATGATGTTTCCATTTATCCTGATATTCCGGAGATTCTGGAGCATTTGAGGGATAAGGGAATTATTCTGGGGACAATAACGTCGAAAAATCAGGAAGAGTATGATCATGATATGATACCGTTGGGATTGGAGAAATATTTTACCATCTCTGTTACTTCCTCGGATACCCCGGAGCATAAACCCAGTCCAGGACCAATGCTTTATTATCTGAAGAAAGCGGGAATTTCTCCGGAACAGGCTGTTTATATCGGCGACAGCATTTATGATATGCAGTGTGCCGGGAGCGCAGGGGTAAAACGCGCGCTGGCTCTGTGGGGGTGTAAAAATCCGGAGGCCATAGCCGCAGATGTACGGCTGGCGGAGCCCTTGGATATTTTGAAGCTTGTGTAGGCCGCGGGCGGACTGCAGCGGTTTTACAGTGATATGCCGCAGTTTTATTGATGAAAATTAAGATGATTTTGTGGGATTACAGGATTATCTGCAAAAAGGAACCTGCTTCCGTGGGCTGTCTGCCATCGGAAGCAGGTTCCTTTTAACATGATAACAAAGGATTAAAGGGGGAGGGTATTTTAACAGTCTGGGACTGGTATTGTCCTTTATCTATATAAAACCGGTTACCGCCGGCAGTATCGGAGGGTAATCACTGAACCCTGAAGGAAGTCCGTCAGCCCTCAATAGGGATGATTGTCTTCTCTTCTTCAAGCTTCTTGGGCTGAGGCTTATCAATCATAATCTTCAGAATTCCGTCCTTGAAGGCTGCATGGATTTCATTCTCCGTAATCTCCTCGCCGATATAGAAGGTTCTCTTCATGGTTCCGTAATATCTTTCTTTCCTTACATACTTGGTTCTCTCATCCGCTCTTTCCACAGGCTCTTTCCTGTCTGCGGTAATGGTGAGGTAACCTTCCTTTAATTCGGCCTTTACATCATCTTTGGTAAAGCCGGGAACTTCGATTTCCAGAAGGTACTGTCCGTCCTTCTCGCGGATATCTGTTTTCATCAGCTGGGTCTGAGGAGCGTATCCTCTGTTAAAAAACGGGTCATCAAACATATCACCGAAAAAGTCATTGAAAAAGTTGTTTCTGATTAACATAGTTCATTCCTCCTGATTTCTTATTATTTATAAGAGGTCTCCGGCTTGTCTGCCGTTCCCCTTTGTTGTTCTATAACATTTATAACATGCATTGTTAGCACTGTCAAGAGGTGAGTGCTAATTTAATTATAAAAAAAATATAAAGCTTATGTTATGCATTTACCCTGTATCTTATGCCGTAGGCAGGCACAATTTTGAAAAGGCAGCGGAGAGGATTTGTACGTTATGGCTGTTTTTATAAAAAATAAGCGGATTCACTGGACATATCCCCCGGAGAACGAGTAAAATAGAACGCAGTAAAATATATTTTCTTATGTGACAGGAGAATTATCATGAGCAAAGTTATCTTAACGGGCGACCGCCCTACCGGTCCGCTTCATGTTGGGCACTATGTAGGCTCCCTGAAGCGGAGAGTGGAGCTTCAGAATTCCGGAGAATATGATAAGATTTTTATTATGATCGCAGATGCGCAGGCGCTGACCGATAATGCAGACAATCCGGAGAAGGTGCGTCAGAATATTATTGAAGTGGCGCTGGATTATCTGTCCTGCGGACTTGATCCGGCAAAGTCCACTCTTTTTATTCAGTCCCAGATTCCTGAACTGTGCGAGCTTTCTTTTTATTATATGAATCTGGTTACCGTTTCCAGGCTGCAGAGGAATCCTACCGTGAAGTCTGAAATTCAGATGCGTAATTTTGAGACAAGCATTCCTGTGGGCTTTTTTACCTATCCTATCAGCCAGGCGGCGGATATTACCGCGTTCCATGCCACCACAGTTCCGGTAGGCGAGGATCAGGCGCCCATGATTGAGCAGACGAAGGAAATCGTCCACAAGTTCAATTCCGTATATGGGGAGACACTTACAGACCCTAATATCCTGCTGCCTGACAACAAGGTATGTCTGCGCCTGCCGGGTATTGACGGGAAGGCAAAGATGAGCAAATCCCTGAATAACTGTATTTATCTGTCCGACAGCGAAGCGGATGTAAAGCAGAAAATTATGTCCATGTTCACCGATCCCGGTCACCTGCGTGTACAGGATCCTGGAAAGGTGGAAGGAAACCCGGTATTTATTTATCTGGAAGCATTCTGCCGGGATGAACATTTTGAACGCTACTGCCCTGATTATCAGAATCTTCAGGAAATGGAGGATCATTACGCGCGCGGCGGCCTGGGAGATGTTAAGGTAAAGAAATTCCTGAATAATGTAATGCAGGAGGAGCTGGAACCCATTCGGAAACGGAGAAAGGAATTTGAAAAGGATATTCCTGAAATTTACCGAATCCTGAAGGAGGGCAGCGAGGCTGCCGAGGCAGAGGCCGCCAGGACGTTGTCCGAGGTGAAGAATGCGATGAAGATCAACTATTTTGAGGATCAGGCGCTGATTCAGGAGCAGGCGGAAAGATTTGCTTCGGATAAATAAAAGCCGATTTGTGCTTTTAGAGAGCATATAAAAGCCCGGACAGGCGGTTTAATAAACTGCCTGTCCGGGCTTTTCTGATTCTTTTTTATGTATTTTGTCAGATTATGTACTATATCAGATTTCAATCAACTCATACTGGTCGCTGCCAAGGCCGATTTTCACCGCATGTTCAATGCAGGAGTGCCAGTTGGTCTCCGGAGCGGAATCAATGAAGTGGTCATGGTGTACATGGGGCATACGGTCAAGCTGGCTGCCGCTGATAACGGGCTGTTTATTTACCGCATCTGCACAGGCTACGTCCAGTGCTACCGGATCAAAGGAGGCAAACATTCCCACATCAGGAACGATGGGAATATCGTTTTCGGAATGGCAATCGCAGTTAGGGGAAACATCCACTACAAGGCTGATATGGAAGTGGGGGCGTCCGGTTACCACGGCTTTGCTGTATTCCGCTATTTTACGGTTGAGGATATCATTGCTTTCATCTCCGGGAGTGCAGACGGCATCCATGGGGCAGACTCCGATGCAGCGGCCGCAGCCAACACATTTGTCGTGGTCAATGGAGGCCTTGCCGTCTGTAATGGAGGGAGCATCATGGGCGCAGATTTTGATACAGCGGCCGCAGCCGATGCAGTTTTCCTGCTCCACATAGGGCTTGCCTGCGTTGTGCATTTCCATCTTGCCGGCGCGGGATCCGCAGCCCATGCCGATATTCTTGAGCGCGCCGCCGAAACCGGTGGCTTCGTGTCCCTTGAAATGGCTGAGAGTGATAAAAACATCCGCATCCATAATGGCGCGGCCGATTTTGGCTTCCTTTACATATTCCCCGCCTTCTACGGGAACCAGTTCTTCATCGGTTCCCTTCAGTCCATCGGCAATGATGACATGGCAGCCGGTGGAAAATGGGGAAAAACCATTCTGGTAGGCTGCATCTATGTGATCCAGGGCATTCTTTCTACCGCCCACATACAGTGTGTTGCAGTCCGTGAGGAAGGCCTTGCCGCCGAGTTCTTTGATTACCTTTACCACCACTGCGGCGTAGTTGGGACGCAGATATGCCAGGTTGCCTGGCTCGCCGAAGTGCATTTTTATAGCGGCGTACTTGTTGCTGAAATCAATGTTTCCGATTCCTGCCGTTTTAATCAGACGTTCCAGCTTCTGAGGCAGATTCTCAGAAAAAGAAGTTTTCATTGTTGTAAAATAAACCTTTGATTTTTCCATTTGTAATTCCTCCCAATTTATTTTTTATGTACAGCGGGCCTGACAGATACGCGTGCATTAACACCGGCATGCCAGCTTAATGGCTGGCGGGAGGCCGGATGTGTCCCGCAGCCCGCGGCAGGACATCCGGCCATTAATTCATCCCAGTGCCACATCCAGTATCATCATAATGAGGAAACCGACCATAACCCCCAGGGTTCCCACATTGGAATGCTCTCCCAGATGTGCTTCCGGAATCAGCTCTTCCACCACCACATACATCATGGCACCGGCTGCAAAGCTGAGAAGCCAGGGCATCAGCGGCTGGATTCCTCCGGCCACAAGCACAACAAGAATTCCGAAAACCGGCTCCACAATACCTGAAAGGCTGCCATACAGAAAGGCTTTCCAGGTAGGGATTCCTTCCTGGCGCAGAGGCAGTGATATTGCCGCGCCTTCGGGGAAGTTCTGGATACCGATACCCAGGGCAAGCGCAAATGCGGCGGCGGC